>NZ_JAKSYQ010000037.1:0-55993 GCF_022829665.1 Methylobacterium sp. E-041
GTTGACGTAGTACTGGGCCGAACGCTTGGCGGCCTCGGCGATCGTGTCGGCCGCCTGGCGCTTGGTGCCGACGAACAGCACGCGGCCGCCCTTGGCGACCGTGTCGCTCACCGCCTGCAGCGCGGTGTGCAGCGCCGGCACCGTCTGGGCGAGGTCGATGATGTGGATGTTGTTGCGGGTGCCGAAGATGTAAGGCTGCATCTTCGGGTTCCAGCGGTGCGACTGGTGCCCGAAATGGGCGCCGGCCTCGAGGAGCTGGCGCATGGTGAAATCGACGGCCATGAGTCTTTCGCTTTCTTTCCGGTTTATGCCGCCGCGGAGGTAGCGACCTGCCGACGGATCGGCCGATCACCGGAAACGCCCCATTCAGGCATGGGGCCGGCTCCGCGTGTGGAATGGGCGGGGCCTTAGCAGAGGTTGGCCGCCAGGGCAACGGTATCGCCGGGGCGCCGGAAACCCCAGGCAGCGGACTCGAGGCCGGGATCAGGCGGCGGAAAAGACGTTCGCCACGTCCGCCGCGTCCATCACCCGATACGCCCCCGCCGGCAGGTCCGCCGGCAGGGCGAGGCCGCCGATCCGGTCGCGATGGAGCGCGGTGACGTGGTTGCCCATCGCCGCGAACATGCGGCGGACCTGATGATAGCGGCCCTCGTGCAGGGTCACGGTGGCATGCGTCGCGTCCTCGGCGGAGAAGCCCACCGGCAGGAGCGGCTTGTCGTCGTCCTCCAGCACCAGGGTGCCGGCGGCGAGGATCGCGCCCTCGTCGCCCCTCAGCGGGCGGTCGAGCGTCACGCGGTAGCGCTTGGCCACGTTGGCCTTGGGCGCGATGATCCGATGCAGCAGCGCACCGTCGTCGGTGAGCAGCAGCAGGCCCGAGGTCTCCTTGTCGAGGCGGCCGACGGTGGAGAGCGCCGGGTCGCGGCGGCGCCAGCGCTCGGGCAGGAGCCCGTAGACCAGCGGGCCGGCCTCCTTGTGCGAGCAGGTGACGCCGAGCGGCTTGTGCAGCATCACCGCGAGGCCGGGGGGCGGGTCGATGCCCGCGCCGTCGACGGCCAGACGCGTGGGCAGGTCCGGCGTCACGGCGATGCGGGCGCCCGCGTCGGCGAGGGCCGCGCCGTCCAGAACGATGCGTCCGGCCCGCGTCAGGCCGGCGATCTCGCGGCGCGAGCCGTAGCCGAGGTTGGCCAGCAGCTTGTCGAGCCGGGCGGTCGGGGCCTTGGCGCTCATTTGCGCGCCTCGAACACCTTGTAGCCGTGGGCGGACGCCTTCACCGTCACGGCCTTGAAGGCCTCGGCGAGCACGCGCTCGTAGGGCAGGTGCGCGTTGGCCGTCAGCCACAGGCTGCCGCCGGGGCGCAAGGCCTCCGCGGCACGGCGGATGAAGACCTGCCCGAGCTTCTGGTCCTCGGCGCCGCCGTCGTGGAACGGCGGGTTGGTCACCACGAAGTCGAGGCGCGTCAGGCCGGGATCCGCCGCGCGGATGTCGGCCCAGCGGATGGTGCTGCGCGGGTCGCCGACGTTGCGGCGCGCCATCTCGACGGCGCGGCGGTCGATGTCGATCAGCGTGAGCGCGGTGACGGCGGGCGAGGCCAGCACCGCGCGCGCCAGGATGCCGAGGCCGCAGCCGAAATCGGCGCCGCCGCCCTTCAGCGCCGGCAGGGTCGCGAGCAGAAGCGCGCTGCCGGGATCGAGCCGGTCCCACGAGAAGATGCCGGGCTGCGTGCACAGGGAAAGGTTGTCGATGTGGCGCGGCGCCCCCTCCTCGAGCGCGGCGGCCAGCGGCAGGTCGCCCTCGGGCCGGACGACGCGGCAGATCCGGTGATGGCGACGGGCCTCCTCGGCGCTGGTGCAGCCGAGATCCGTCAGCTCGCGCGCCAGCCGCGCGCCGCCCCGATCCTTCGGGGCCATCGCCAGGAGCTCGCCGCCGGGCCGCAGCGCCCGCAGCGCCTGCGCCAGCACGAAGCGGCGTTCCACGGTGCCGGGCGGCGCCAGCATCCGAACCTGCGCGAGGCTCGCATCCGCGCAATCCTCCAGCCGGGCGGACCCGGGAACGAGGGGCGAGAGCTGGACGGCATCCGGCGGAACCTCGGCGAGCTCGGCCGGCGGCAGGCCGTAGACGGCGTCGGAGATGGCGGTTTCGGGCATGGGTGACGGGAATTTCGGGACCGGGCCGCCGAAGCGGCCTTGGAGGATGGGGAAACGCCGCGCCTTGGGCGACCCCGCGCGAGCGGTTCGGGGGGCGGCCGGATCGGCACGGGGAGCCCGGCGCATCAACACGCGGTTTCGCGCGATTCGAGAAGCCGGAAACCGAAACGGATCAGCCGCGCGGGAATTCCAGGCCCATCTCGCGGTAGCGGGCCGGGTCGTCGGCCCAGTTCTCGCGCACCTTCACGTGCAGGAACAGGTGGACCGTGGTCTCGGCGACCTCGGCGATCTCGCGGCGGGCCGCCGTGCCGATCGCCTTGATGGTCTGGCCGTCCTTGCCGAGCACGATCGAGCGCTGGCTCTCGCGCTCGACGAAGATGGTCTGCTCGATCCGCACCGAGCCGTCCTTGCGCACCTGCCACTGGTCGGTCTCGACGGTGGAGCGGTAGGGCAGCTCCTCGTGCAGCCGATCGTAGAGCTTTTCGCGCGTGATCTCGGAGGCGAGCATGCGGATGGGGGCGTCCGAGACCTGGTCCTCCGGGTAGAGCCAGGGGCCGGAGGGCATCAGCTTGGCGAGCGCCTGCTTCAGCGTGGCGATGCCGTCGCCGTTCAGCGCCGAGATCATGAAGGTGTCGGCGAACGGGATGCGCTTGTTCAAGTCCTCGGCGAGCGCGAGCAGCTTCTCGCGCAGGATCAGGTCGATCTTGTTGAGGATCAGGATCTTGTGGCGGCGCACGTCCGGCAGGCGCGCCAGGATCGTCTCCAGCTCCTCGTCGATCCCCTTGCGCGCGTCGACCAGCAGGCAGACCGCGTCGGCGTCGGCCGCCCCGCTCCAGGCGGAGTGGACCATCGCCCGGTCGAGCCGGCGCTTGGGCTGGAAGATGCCGGGAGTGTCGACCAGCACCACCTGGGCCGAGCCCTCGATCAGGATGCCGCGCACCAGCGCCCGCGTGGTCTGGACCTTGCGCGAGACGATCGAGACCTTGGTGCCGACGAGGCTGTTCAGGAGCGTCGACTTGCCGGCGTTCGGCACGCCGATCAGCGCGACGAAGCCGGCCTTGGCATCGGCTGGGGTGCCCGGCAGCAGGCTCGGGGGGGCGCGCTCCGGCACCGCCTCGAATTCGTCCCGCGGGCCGTCCTCGGGTTCGTCGTGGGGCATCGCGCTCATGTCCGGTCCTCGCTCGGCCGCTCGCCGGCCCCCTGGCCGGCATCCCGCCCTGCCCCGTCTCCGCCCGGGCCGGCGCCGTCGCCGATGCCCTCGCGCGCCAGCACGGTGCGGGCGGCGTCCTGCTCGGCGAGGCGCTTCGACGGCCCCTCGCCGACCCCCGGCTCGAGCCCTTCGACGCGGGCGGCGATGCGGAAATGCGGCGCGTGGTCGGGGCCGGAGCGCTCGACGACGTCGTAGGCCGGAATCGCGAGGCCGCGGCCCATCGCCCATTCCTGCAGCGCCGACTTCGCGTCGCGGCCGCGCGGCGCGCCGGTCGGCTCGGCCGGGCGGAAGGCGGATTCGATCAGCGCTCGGGCGGCCTCGTAGCCGGCATCCATGTAGACCGCGCCGAGGATCGCCTCGCAGACGTCGGCCAGGATGGTCTGGTTGCGGCGGCCGCCGCCCAGGACCTCGCCCTGCCCGAGGACGAGGTGCGGGCCGACGTCCCAGGCGGTGGCGACGGCGGCGCAGGTCTCGCGCCGGACCAGCCCCGCCAGCCGGCGCGAGAGGTCGCCCTCGTCGGCCTGCGGAAAGGCGGCGTAGAGCCGGTCGGCGATGGCGAGGCCGAGGACGCGGTCGCCGAGGAATTCGAGGCGCTGATAGCTGCCGGCGCGGCCCGCCGCCTTGCTCACATGCGTCACCGCGCGGGCGAGCAGCGACGGATCGGCGAAGCTGTGGCCGATGCGCGCCTCCAGCACCGACAGGTCGGGCTTCGGGCGGGTGATGCGCCGTGCGCGGGCGGAGGGGCGCGCCTCGTCGGGCAAGGCGGGGGTCAGTGGATCGTCGAGAACAGGCGGCCCCAGCGCACGTGGGCCGGCCAGTTCCAGATCTGCCAGGCGGGCGTGCCCTCGTCGATCGAGAAGAAGATCATCTCGGCGCGGCCGACGAAGTTCTCGAACGGGACGTAGCCGACGTTGGCGAGGTCGCGCGAGTCGGTGGAGTTGTCGCGGTTGTCGCCCATCATGAAGAAGTGCCCCGGCGGCACGGTGTAGAGCTCGGTCTTGTCCCAGAACCCGTTGTCGCCGTCGCGCTCGATCGTGTGGTGCACGACGCCGTTCGGCAGCGTCTCGTTGTACTGCGGCACCTTGGTCGCCTGGCCGTACGGATCGATGGTCTCGTAATCGGCGATGCGCTCGCGCTTGACCGGCTTGCCGTTGATGTTGAGCACGCCGTCGATCATCTGGATCTTGTCGCCGGGCAGGCCGATCACCCGCTTGATGTAGTCGGTGGCGTTGTCCTTGGGCAGCTTGAACACCGCGATGTCGCCGCGCTTCGGCTCGGCGGCCCAGATGCGCCCCTCCGCCTTGGTCGGCAGGTATTCGCTCAAGGGCAGCGAGTACTTCGAGTAGCCGTAGGAATATTTCGACACGAACAGGTAGTCGCCGATTAGCAGCGTCGGGATCAGCGATCCCGAGGGGATGTTGAACGGCTGGAACAGCAGCGTGCGCACCACCAGCGCGATGAGCAGCGCCTGGATCCCGACCTTCAGGGTCTCGCGGATGCTGGCCCAGGTCCCCGGTTGCGCCCGGACCTCGTGTTTGCCGTCCCGATCCAAGCGCGCGCGTTCCATCTGTCGATCCGTCTGGGACGAGGCCGACGGCCCGCGCGGGCGCTGCCCGCGGCGCCCCACCGTGTCCGTTGCGTCGCGGCGGTCTAGACCAAGCCGGGTTCCCCCGCAACGCGGCGGGAGGTGGCGTCAACCCCGCCCGGTGCCCTCCGGCACGGCCTCGATGATCACGAAAGCTTGTGCCATCGGCGGGTCGTCGGTGAGGGTGACGTGCAACCGCGCCGCGTGCCCGGCCGGCAGCATCGCGGCCAGCCGGTCCAGGGCTCCGCCGGTGAGATGCAGCGTCGGCTGCCCGCCGGGCAGGTTCACGACCTCCATGTCGCGCCAGAACACCCCGTGCGCGAGGCCGGTGCCGAGCGCCTTGGCGCAGGCCTCCTTGGCGGCGAAGCGCCTTGCGTAGGACGGCGCGCGGGCCGCCTTGCGGTCGCACCGGGCCCGCTCGCCGTCGGTGAACACCCGGTGCGTGAAGCGCTCGCCGAAGCGCGCGAGCGAGCGCTCGATCCGGCGGATGTCGCAAAGGTCGGAGCCGATCCCGAGGATCATCGGCCCCGGCTCCCCGCCCGGGCCGCCTCCATCGCCGCGCGCATGTCGCGGATCGCCCGGGGCAGCCCGACGAAGATCGCGTCGGCGATGAGCGCGTGGCCGATGTTGAGCTCGCGGATCTCCGGGATCCGCGCGATCGGCCCGACGCTGTCGGTGGTCAGCCCGTGGCCGGCATGGATCTCCAGCCCGAGCCCCTGCCCGTGCTCGGCGGCACGGACGATCCGGGCGAGCTCGTGCGCGGTCGCGGCCGCATCGCCCGCGACCGCGGCCTCGCAGTAGCTGCCGGTATGAAGCTCCACGATCGGCGCGTCGAGCGCGTGGGCCGCCTCCATCACCGCCGCGTCCGGCTCGACGAACAGCGACACCCGGATGCCGGCCTCGGCCAGCGCGCGGATGCGAGGCGCGAGGTGATCGCGCCCGCCGACGATGTCGAGGCCGCCCTCCGTGGTGCGCTCCTCGCGCTTCTCGGGGACGAGGCAGGCGGCATGCGGCTTCAGCGTGCGGGCGAGCGCCACCATCTCGTCGGTCGCCGCCATCTCGAAGTTGAGCGGCACGGTCAGCGTCCGGGCGAGCGCGGCCATGTCGGCGTCGCGGATGTGCCGCCGGTCCTCGCGCAGGTGGGCCGTGATCCCGTCGGCACCGGCCTCCACCGCCAGCAGCGCCGCCCGCACCGGGTCGGGATAGCTGCCGCCGCGGGCGTTCCGGACGGTGGCGACGTGGTCGATGTTCACGCCGAGGCGGAGAGGATGTGCCGACATGCGCCGATCTTTTCGCGTGGCTTCGAGGTGATCGCGTCGTGCTTAGCCCAGATCGGGCCGCCCTGGCGCCTCGCCGCCGCGAGAAATCGCCCGACCCGTGCTGTTTCGAAGGCGACGCGGCGCGGGTCGGATGGTCGCGGCCTCCTGCGAAGGGCCCTCGAACGCGGAAAGGCCGGGCACGACGGCCCGGCCTCCCTTCAACGAAGCCCGAAAGCTCGTCCGTCGTTGGTGCTCAGCGGACCGGGTTGGCGCCGGCGTTGCCCGGAACCGTGCGGGCGCCGTCCTCGCGGCCGGCCGGCATCGCGTTGGCGGCGCCCGGAGCGGTGCCGGTTGTGACCGGCATGTCGCCCCGCATCGTGCCGCCCTTCTCCATCGTCTTCTCGGACGGGCTCCTCACGCTGCCGGGATTGTTCATGTTGCCGGTCGCGGACTGCGCGAACGCCGCACCCGAGAGTGCGAGCACGAGCGCCGTGGCGGAGATGAGTGTCTTACGCATGGGACGGATCCTTCGTGTGGTCGGTGTGGGAGGAGGAACGTCGCGGCCCGGGGATGGTTCGGAGAAACTTCGCGCGGCCGACCTCTCGGTGCGTGCGAGCCGCGCCCAGGGGCCTGGTCCCGTTGCGCTTTCCGGGGAACGGAAATCGTCGCCGCCCTCCGGAAGCGCGTCGCGGCGTTCGATCGCCGGCACGCAGGCGACGGGACGGCCCGACGTGCCCGGCCGTGCGATGCAGCCTTGCGATTCAGCCTTGCGATTTTCCCCGAAACCGACTATCCGCCGCCACTCGCGTTCGCTCCGGCTGGGGGCTGAACGGACGGTGCCGTTCGCGGCACAGGCTTTTTTCCGCGTCGCCTAACGACGATCGAACGAGCCGTCGTCCCGTGTCTCCGCCTTCGATCAACCGCTCGGGCCCGTTGAAACGGCTCGGAGGGCTTGGCGCCGGGCGATCTCGCGAACCGAACCGGCCCGGAACTCATCGTGCATCTGCATGTCCGGGCCTCATTCAAGCTGAAGGGCCCGTAATGCCTCTCTACGAGCACGTATTCCTGGCACGCCAGGACGTGACGTCCCAGCAGGTCGAGACGATGATCGAGACCTACAAGGGCGTCATCGAACAGAACGGCGGACGTTTCGAGAAGATCGAGATGTGGGGCGTCAAGTCCCTCGCCTACCGGATCAAGAAGAACCGCAAGGCGCACTTTACCCTGCTCAACATCGACGCCCCCCCGGCCGCCATGGCCGAGATGGAGCGCCAGATGCAGATCTCGGAAGACGTGCTGCGCTTCATGACCATCCGCGTGGAGGAGCTCGAGCACGAGCCGTCCGCGATGATGCAGAAACGCGACCGCGACGACCGCAAGGATCGCGAGCGCGGCCGTCGTCGCGACGACGAGGGCTTCGGTGGTGGCGGCGGCTTCGGCGGCGACCGCGACCGTGGGGATCGTGGCGACCGCGGCGACCGGCCCGAGCGCAACTTCGGCGGGGAGAACTAAGCCATGGCATTCGGTGCAAGTGCTGGTGGAGCCGCCGGCGGCGGTGGCCGTCGTCCGTTCTTCCGTCGTCGCAAGACCTGCCCCTTCTCCGGCGCCAACGCGCCGAAGATCGACTACAAGGACGTGAAGCTGCTGTCCCGTTACGTCTCGGAGCGCGGCAAGATCGTTCCGTCCCGCATCACCGCGGTCTCGGCCAAGAAGCAGCGCGAGCTCGCCCAGGCGATCAAGCGCTCGCGCTTCCTCGGCCTGCTCCCCTACGTCATCAAGTAGGCTCTTCGGAAACCTGCTGGCCCTGGTCCGCCAGGGTCGGCCACCATCCTTCGGGCGACGGTCTCCGCCGCCCGATCGTTGGGGCGCCTCGCCTCTAACCCCGCCCGCACTCCTGCGCGGCGGCGGGACAGCGGATCTCATGGTTCAGAACCTCGGCATCGGCATCGGCGCGGGCCTCGTCTCTGCACTCCTGTTCGGGATGCTGCTGAAGGCCACCCCGCTCGCGATCGTCCTCTACCTCTTGGCGCCCCTGCCGATCCTCATCGTGGGACTCGGCTGGAATTCCCGCGCCGCGCTCGCGGCGGCGGCTTCCGGCAGCCTCGCGCTCGCCCTCGTCGTCTCCCCCTATCTCGGCCTCGGATTCGCCGCCTACCTCGCCGTGCCGGCGTGGTGGCTCGCCTATCTCGCCCTGCTCGGCCGGCCGAACGCCGACGGCAGCCTCGAATGGTATCCGACAGGCCGCCTCCTCGGCTGGACCGGCGCGACCGCGGCGCTGGCCTTCATCGCCATCGCCGTTCTGTCCGCGCCGAGCCACGAGGCGTTCGAGGGACAGCTGAAGAGCCTAGCCGGCACCATCGTCCGCGCCCAGATGCGTGGCCTGCCGAGCGCGCCGGCCAAGCCCGATGCCGCCCGCCCGGACGCCGGCGAGCCCGTCGCTGACAAGCCCGTCGGCGAAAAGCCGGCGCCCCCCGAAAAGCCCAGCGACGCGGCCGATGCCACGCCTGCGGGATCCGAGGCGCATGACGACCTGGTCGATGCGCTGGCGCGCACCGTGCCCGCCTTCGCCGCCAACGGGCTCGCCCTGCTCCTGACCTTCTACCTCTGGGCCTCCGCCCGCATCGTCCAGCTCTCGGGTCGCCTGCCGCGGCCCTGGCCGGACATCCCGTCGACCGTGATGCCGCGCGCCATGCTCGGGCTGCTCGGCCTCGCCGTGATCCTCGCCTTCGCGCCGGGCTACGCGGGCGTGCTCGGCACGGCCCTGGTCGGCTCGGTGAGCGCGGTCTTCGCGCTGCAGGGGCTCGCCGCCTTCCACGACCGCAGCCGCGGCCGGCCGGCGCGCGGCATGATGCTGTTCGGTCTCTACCTGATCCTGTTCTTCACGCAGGGCATCGCCCTGATCGTGCTCACCCTGTTCGGCCTCGCCGACACCGCGCTCAACCGGCGCCGACGCCCCGACGGCGCGACCCCTTGAGACCCCGGCCGGCCCTCATCGGCGGCCTTACCTGAAGAAGGACGAAGACCATGGAAGTGATCCTGCTGGAGCGCGTCGCCAAGCTCGGCCAGATGGGCGAGACCGTGAACGTCAAGCCGGGCTTCGCCCGCAACTTCCTCCTCGCCCGCGGCAAGGCGCTGCGCGCGACGGAAGGCAACAAGAAGCACTTCGAGACCCAGCGCGCGCAGCTCGAGGCGAAGAACCTCGACCGCAAGAAGGACGCCGAGGCGGTCGCCGAGAAGCTCGACGGCCAGACCTTCGTGCTCATCCGCCAGTCGGGCGAGTCGGGCGTGCTCTACGGCTCGGTCTCGACCCGCGACCTCGCCGAGGTCGTGACCAAGGAGGGCTTCACCGTCGAGCGCGGCCAGTTCACCCTGAACCAGCCGATCAAGACGCTCGGCCTGCACGTGATCCCGGTGGTGCTCCACCCCGAGGTCGACGTGAAGGTCACCGTCAACGTCGCCCGCAGCCCGGAAGAGGCCGAGCGTCAGGCCCGCGGTGAGTCGGTCACCGAGCGCGAGGCGTTCAACCTCGACGACCTCGGCCTGGAGGTCGGCATGGCGCTGGCCGAGGCCGGCGAAGGCGCCGACGACCGCGGCTGATCGCATCGCCCTGCCCCCCCTCCCCACGCGGGAGGGGCGGGCTGTGAATGGCGGTGACAGCGGGGAAGGCGGCCCGGGAGGGTTGACGCGTTCCTCGTTTGTTCCAAGATGGGCGCCCGTTCCTCGCACCGAGGGGCGGGCGTCCTCGCGTTCCGGGCACGGTGACGCGGACGCCGGCGGCTAAGCATCGGTCAACCCGACTGGTGCCATGGTCGTCGGATCATGTCTGGGATGCGGCGCCGGCCCGGCCCGCATCGATTCGGAGCGACCGCCGATGGCCCTGCCCAATGCCCTAGCGGCCAAGCTCGAAGCCGTGCAGGCGGAGTACCGCGTCGCGCCGCACAACATCGACGCGGAGCAGGCGCTGCTCGGCGCGATGCTGGTGAACAACGACGCCTACTACCGCGTCTCGGACTTCCTGCTGCCCGAGCACTTCATGGAGGACGCCCACCAGCAGATCTTCCAGGTGGCGACCTCGCTGATCAAGGCGGGCAAGCTCGCGACCCCGATCACCCTGAAGACCTATCTCGGCGACGCCGACTTCGGCGGCCAGACGGTGATGCAGTACCTCGCGCGGCTGGCGGCCGACGCCACCACCGTCATCAACGCCGGCGAGTACGGCCGCACGATCTACGACCTCGCGATCCGCCGCCGGCTGATCACCATCGGCGAGGACCTCGTCAACGGCGCCTACGAGGCCCCGGTCGAGCAGGCCCCGCGCGACCAGATCGAGGACACCGAGCGCCGGCTCTACGAGCTCGCCGAGGCCGGCAAGTACAGCGGCGGCTTCCAGAAGTTCTCGGACGCGCTCACCGCCGCCGTCGACATGGCGGCCAAGGCGTATCAGCGCGAGGGCAAGCTCTCGGGGCTGGCTACGGGGCTCTCCGACCTCGACGCCAAGATGGGCGGCCTGCAATCCTCGGATCTGATCATCCTCGCCGGCCGCCCGGCCATGGGCAAGACCTCGCTCGTCACCAACATCGCCTTCAACATTGCGAAGGCTTACCAGGGCGAGAAGCAGGCCGACGGCACGATCAAGACCAAGAACGGCGGCATCGTCGGGTTCTTCTCGCTCGAGATGTCGGCCGAGCAGCTCGCCACCCGCATCATCGCCGAGCAGTCGGGCGTGCCCTCCTACAAGATCCGCCGCGGCGACATCCGGCCGGAGGACTTCTACAAGATCACCGACGCCGCCCGCGACATGCAGACGATCCCGTTCTACATCGACCAGTCGGGCGGCATCTCGATCGCGCAGCTCGCCGCCCGCGCCCGGCGCCTCAAGCGCCAGAAGGGCCTCGACGTGCTGATCGTCGACTACCTCCAGCTGCTGGCGGGCTCGGGCAAGCGCTCGGACAACCGCGTGCAGGAGATGACCGAGATCACCACCGGCATGAAGGCGCTGGCCAAGGAGCTCTCGGTTCCGATCATCGCCCTATCGCAGCTATCGCGTCAGGTCGAGAACCGCGACGACAAGCGCCCGCAGCTCTCGGACCTGCGCGAATCGGGCTCGATCGAGCAGGACGCCGACGTGGTGATGTTCGTGTTCCGCGAGGAATACTACGTCAACAACAAGAAGCCCCGCGAGGGCACGGAGGAGTTCTTCGCCTGGGAGGCGGAGATGAACCGCGTCCACGGCAAGGCCGAGGTGATCCTCGGCAAGCAGCGCCACGGCCCGACCGGCACGGTGGAGCTGCAGTTCGACGCCAACATCACCCGGTTCTCGAACCTCGCGCAGAGCGACCGGCTGCCCGAGCAGATGTGATAGGGCGCGCGCTCCGCCCGATCGGAGACGCCCCATGGCGCTGGCGAAGCAGGCTCGGCCCCGCGAGACGACCACCCTGAACGACGTGTTCGAGGCCGAGCGCGGCCTCGTCGGGCTGATCCTCGCCGACCCTGCCACCGACGGAGTGATGGCCCAGATCCTCCGCGATGAGGATTGGACCCATCCGCTCCATCGCGGCGTGTTCGAGGTCGCGGGCGCCCTCGTGGCGGCCGGCGAGGCGATCACCCTCGCGGCCGTCCTGCCGCGGGTCGCCGACGTGGGGCCGGACGGAACGCCGGCCGAGGCCTATCTCGCGGCGCGGATCGCGGGCGCGCCTGCGGCATCGGAGGCCGAACCGCTCGCGCGGCGTCTCGCTGCCGCGGCCGACATCCGCGACCGCCCCGACCCCTATTCTCCGCGACGTTTACGCATGGGCCTTAGCGCAGGCCGAGCGTCTCCGGCGCGGACAGTTCCTGTCCCTCGACGCACTCAACCTGGCCGAGGAGATCGAGGGCTTGGGCACCAAGATCTACGACCGTCTGGGAAAGCGCGCTCCGCAGCACGCTGATCCGTCTGCTGACATGGGATTTTCAGCCCGAGAAGCGGACGTGAAGCTGGGCGCTGTCGATCCGGACCGGGCGCCGGGCCGCAGCGAAGCTTCTCGAACGCAACCCCGGCCTCAAGAGCCGCCTGTCCGGTGCCATCCGGGAAGCCTTCGACGACGCCCGGATAGAGGCCGCGGGCGAGACCGGCCTCGACGAATCGATCTTCCCCGATGCCTGCCCCTATTCCCACGAGGCGATCATGACCCGCGCGATCGCCTGGCCGCCCGAGCCGGAAGCGGGCTCGGCGCCCACGCTAGAGCGTCACCAGCGCGCCGGGCTGCTTCACCTCGATCTCGACGAAGGCGATCGGATGGTCCGAGCCGTTCATCACGTCGTGGCGGATGCCCGCCGGGCGGCTGTAGGCCTGCCCCGCGGCGAGCGCGGTCTCGCCGACCTGCTCGCCGTCATGGACCCGGAGCGTTCCGGCCACCAGCATCACCACGAAGTAGGGCCAGCCGTGCTCGTGCCATCCGGTCACGGCGCCGGGGGCGAAATCCCAGCGGGTGATGCGAAGCGTCGCGTCGTCCAGCTGGACGGTGGGAATCGCCGGGATCGTGCAGGCGAACGCCATTGGCTGTCTCCTCGGAAGGCTGCGCGCGCCGCAAGCCCCGTGTTGCAGGTCTTGCGTTGCAGGCCTCGTGCCTTCCGGCCGCTGGCGCGGTAATGGCATGCCCTGATTCGTCAGGCTGCGCGGACGGCGACGCACGCGCGGCGGAACATCGGAGCCCGACGATTTCCCGAGACAGCACCGTCGCGACCGACGCCATCGGGCACGGCGCCCGCCTCACCGTCGATCTCGACGCCATCGCGGAGAACTGGCGCCGCCTCTCGGCGGAGGCACCGGGCCGCGCCTGCGCCGCGGTGGTGAAGGCCGACGCCTATGGCTGCGGCGCCGAGCCGGTCGCCCGGGCGCTCTGGGCGGCGGGCTGCCGCACGTTCTTCGTCGCGCATCTCGGCGAGGCCGCACGCGTGCGGGGCGCGCTGCCCGAGGCCGCGATCTACGTCCTGAACGGGCTCTCGCCCGGCTCCGCCCCGGCCTATCTGGCGATGGACCTGCGCCCCGTCCTCGGCTCGGTCGAGGAGGTGTCGGACTGGGCGGCGGCCTCGCGCGGGATGCGTGCGGCCGCGCTCCACGTCGACACCGGCATGAACCGCCTCGGGCTCGCCGTCCCGGAGGCGCTGGCGCTCGCCGGCGATCCACGGATCGGGGCCGCCGGCATCGACCTCGTGATGAGCCACCTCGTCAGCGCCGAGCTGCCCGACGAGCCGGTCAACGCCCGGCAGATCGCCGACTTCGCGACGGTGCGGGCGGCGTTTCCCGGCATTCCCGGCTCGATCGCCAACTCGTCGGGCATCTTCCTCGACGGGGCGACGCACCACGACCTGCTGCGGCCCGGCTACGCCCTGTTCGGCGGCGATCCGACCCCCTATCGCGACGCAAACCCGATGCGGCCGGTGGTGCGGCTGGAGGCGACGATCCTGCAGATCCGGCACGTCGCCGCCGGCGCCCAGGCCGGCTACAACGGGCGCTGGACCGCGCCCGCGCCCCGGCGCCTCGCGACGCTCTCACTCGGCTACGCCGACGGCTATCCCCGGGCCGCGAGCGGGCACGGCCACGCGCTCGTCGCCGGCATTCCCTGCCCGATCCTCGGCCTCGTCTCGATGGACCTGATCATCCTCGACGTCACCGAGGCGGCGGACGCCCGGCGCGGCACCGTCGCCACGCTGATCGGCGATGGGCTGGACGTCGACACGGTGGGACGCGCCGCCGGCACGATCGGCTACGAGATCCTGACGGGGCTGGGTTCTCGTTACGTTCGCACGTATATCGGGGCGTGACGCCGTCCGCCCCGAGCGGATCCGGCCCCGAACCCGCTGCGAGCGCATGGCAAAGATCCACCAGACCTTCATCTGCCAGGCCTGCGGCGCGGTCTACAACCGCTGGCGCGGGCGCTGCGAGGCCTGCAATGGCTGGAACACGATCGTCGAGGAGACGCCGGGCGGCTCCGGGCCGCAATCGGGCCCGGCCGCGACCCGGCCCGGCCGGGCCCGCGGGCGGGTGTTTCCCCTCGAGGGCCTGACCGGCGAGGCGCGGGAAGCGCCGCGCATCCCCTCCGGCATCGGCGAGCTTGACCGCGTCACCGGCGGCGGCTTCGTGCGCGGCTCGGTGATCCTGCTCGGCGGCGATCCCGGCATCGGCAAGTCGACCCTGCTGATGCAGGCCTCGGCCGCGATGGCGAAGACCGGCGAGCGCGTCGCCTACATCTCCGGCGAGGAGGCGGTGGGGCAGGTGCGCCTGCGCGCCGAGCGCCTCGGGCTGTCGGGCCACCCGGTGGAGCTGGCGGCCGAGACCAACGTCGAGGACATCGTCGAGACCCTGTCGCAGGGACGCCCGCCGGCGCTGGCGATCATCGATTCGATCCAGACCATGTGGACCGAGACCGTCGAATCGGCGCCCGGCACGGTCACGCAGGTGCGCTCCTCCGCCCAGTCCCTGATCCGCTTCGCCAAGACCACGGGCACGGCGGTGATCCTCGTCGGCCACGTCACCAAGGACGGGCAGATCGCCGGCCCGCGGGTGGTCGAGCACATGGTCGACGCGGTGGCCTCGTTCGAGGGCGACCAGGGCCACCATTTCCGCATCCTGCGGGCGGTGAAGAACCGCTTCGGGCCGACCGACGAGATCGGCGTGTTCGAGATGACCGACATGGGGCTGGCCGAGGTGCCGAACCCCTCGGCGCTGTTCCTGGCGGGACGCGACCACCAGGCCGCCGGCACCGCGGTCTTCGCCGGCATGGAGGGCACGCGGCCCCTGCTGGTGGAGATCCAGGCGCTGGTCGCGCCCTCGTCGCTCGGCATGCCGCGCCGGGCCGTGGTCGGCTGGGACCCGAACCGGCTCTCGATGGTGCTCGCGGTGCTCGAAGCCCATGGCGGCATCCGCCTGGGCACGCACGACGTCTATCTCAACGTCGCGGGCGGCCTGCGCATCTCCGAGCCCGCGGCGGATCTGGCGGTGGCCGCCGCCCTGGTCTCGTCGCTGTCGGGCGCGGTGCTGCCGCCGGAGACCGTGTATTTCGGCGAGATCGGCCTGTCCGGCGCGATCCGGCCGGTGGCGCAGGCCGGCGCGCGCCTCAAGGAGGCGCAGAAGCTCGGCTTCGCCAAGGCGATGACGCCGCAAGGGCGCGGCGAGACCACCGACCGCGCGCTCGCCACGGAGTCGCTGCGCCACATCGCCGACCTCGTGGCCGGCATCGCCGCGAACGGGCCGCGCCGGGTCGCCTCGGGCAAGCGCCGCCATGCGGCCCACGACGAGGATGCGGATTAGGCGACCGGCTGAGCGCGGTTCTCAGGACGACCTGTGCCGCGCCGGCGGCTTGGGAAGGGCGGTGAAAGCCCGTCTGCAACCGGCGGGTTCCGGCGGCCGGCAGTCGCCACCGAGGGTGACGGCCGAGTTTGACCGCGATATAAGGCGCCCGCGGTCCAGGGGAGCCGCAGACCGCATCGCTTTCGTCGTGGCATCTCCCCATCCGATCCGAACCCGCAGATGCCGTTTTCCGTCCTCGATCTCGTGGTGCTCGGCATCGTCGTGGTGTCCGCCCTGCTGGCGGCCGTCCGCGGCGTCACGCGGGAGGTGCTGGCGATCATCGCCTGGGTCGCCGCCGCCGCGGTGGCGTGGTCGCTCTATCCGATGCTGCTGCCGACGGTGAAGCAGCACGTGACCAGCGACACCGTCGCCCTCGTCGCCTCGATCGCGGCGATCTTCCTCGGCACGCTGATCGTCGTCTCGATCATCACGGTGAAGATCTCCGACGTGGTGCTCGATTCGCGCATCGGCGCGATCGACCGCTCCCTCGGCTTCCTGTTCGGCGCCGCCCGCGGCTTCCTGATCTGCGTGATCGGCTGGGTGTTCCTGTCCTGGCTGGTGCAGGGCAAGGTGCCGACCTGGGCCGCCGAGGCGCGCACCCGGCCGATGCTGGAGAAGTCCGGCGACGCGCTGGTGGCGCAGCTGCCCGAGAATCCGGAAGGCTTCCTGAAGCAGTTCAAGAAGCCGAAGGTCGACACCCCGCAGAACGAACCTGTGGATGCACCGGCCGAGACCGAGGTGCCCCCGCGCCAGACCACGCCGGCCGTGCCCGCGCCGCGGCGCTGAGGGCGCGCGAAAGAAGGCCGGCTCGGCATATGTTGCCGCGGTGACCCTGACCTGCGTTCGATCCGGCTTGGTTGCGATGCCGCGAGGCCTCAGATAACGCCTTGACGACGGCGCCGCGGGGCCGGCCGCGCGGACGCGGTCCGGGCAGCTTGCGGGCGGACGGCAACCAGGGATCGACCTCAGGCCATGTCACACCGCGCCGCAACCGTGGATTCCGTGTTCGACCCCGAGACCGACGGCGATACGCTCCGCGAGGAATGCGGCGTCTTCGGCATCTTCGGGCATCCCGACGCCTCGGCGATCGTCGCGCTCGGGCTGCACGCCCTGCAGCACCGCGGCCAGGAGGCGGCGGGCATCGTCGCCTTCGACGGCGAGGTCTTCCATTCCGAGCGGCGCCCCGGCCTCGTCGGCGACTCGTTCTCGGACGGCGGCACGATCGCCCGGCTGAAGGGCCGCGCCGCGATCGGCCACGTGCGCTACTCGACCACCGGCGGCACCATCCTGCGCAACGTCCAGCCGCTCTTCGCCGAGCTGGCCGGCGGCGGCCTGGCGGTGGCGCACAACGGCAACCTCACCAACGCGCTCTCGATCCGACGCGATCTCGTGCGCGACGGCGCGATCACCCAGTCGACCTCCGACACGGAGGTGATCCTGCACCTGGCCGCGCGCTCGCGAAAGCCGCGGATCGTCGAGCGCTTCATCGACGCGCTGCAGGCGATCCAGGGCGCCTACGCCATCGTCGCGCTCACGAACAAGAAGCTGATCGGCGCCCGCGACCCGCTCGGCATCCGCCCGCTGGTGCTCGGCGAGCTCGACGGCCGCTACATGCTGGCCTCGGAGACCTGCGCGCTCGACATCATCGGCGCGAAGTTCGTGCGCGACGTCGAGAACGGCGAGGTCGTGGTGATCTCGGAGGACGGCATCGAGTCGATCCGCTTCGCCGACAAGGTGCCGATGCGGCCGTGCATCTTCGAGTACATCTACTTCGCCCGGCCGGATTCGGTGGTGAACGGCAAGAGCGTCTACGCCGTGCGCAAGAACATCGGCGTCGAGCTGGCCCGCGAGGCCGCGGTGCCGGCCGACGTGGTGGTGCCGGTGCCCGATTCCGGCGTGCCGGCCGCGCTCGGCTTCGCACAGCAGACCGGCATCCCGTTCGAGATGGGAATCATCCGCAACCACTATGTCGGCCGCACCTTCATCCAGCCGACCCAGTCGGTGCGCGAGCTCGGCGTGCGGATGAAGCATTCGGCCAACCGGGCGGCGATCGAGGGCAAGCGCATCGTGCTGGTCGACGACAGCCTGGTGCGCGGCACCACCTCGGTGAAGATCGTGCGGATGATGCGCGAGGCCGGCGCGGCGGAGGTGCACTTCCGCATCGCGAGCCCGCCGATCACCTATCCCGACTTCTACGGCATCGACACGCCGGAGCGCGAGAAGCTGCTCGCCGCCACCCAAGACCTCGAAGGCATGCGCCGCTACATCGGCGCGGATTCGCTGGCCTTCCTCACGATCCCGGGGCTCTACCGGGCGATGGGCGAGGCGGAGCGGATCGAGGCCTGCCCGCAATACACCGACCATTGCTTCACCGGCGACTACCCGACCGGTCTGACGGACCTCGCCATCGCCGGGCCGAAGCGCCTCGCGATGCTCGCCGAAGCGGACTGACCCCTCGCGCATGACCGACACGAAGACCTCACTCGACGGACGCGTCGCCGTCGTCACCGGCGCGTCCCGCGGGATCGGCCGGGCCGCCGCGCTGGCCCTGGCGGAGGCCGGCGCGCACGTCATCGCCGTGGCGCGCACGCAGGGCGCGCTGGAGGAGCTCGACGACGCGATCCGCAGGGTCGGCTCGAGCGCGACCCTCGTGCCCCTCGACCTGACCGACTACGACGGCATCGACCGGCTCGGCGCGGCGATCAACGAGCGCTGGAAGCGCCTCGACATCGTCGTCGGCAATGCCGGCATCCTCGGCAATCTCATGCCGATCGGGCACATCACCCCGAAGGTCTGGGGCCAGGTGATGGATGTCAACGTCACCGCGAACTGGCGGCTGATCCGCTCGTTCGACCCGCTGCTGCGGATGTCGGATGCCGGCCGGGCGATCTTCGTCACCTCCGGGGCGGCGGGCAAGTGCCGGGCCTACTGGGGGCCCTACTCGGTGTCGAAGGCGGCGCTCGAGGCGCTGGTGCGGACCTACGCCGCCGAGAACGAAACCACCAACGTCCGGGCGATGCTCCTCAATCCCGGCCCCCTGCGCACCGACATGCGCCGCGCGGCGATGCCGGGCGAGGACCCGGAGACGCTGAGGACGCCGGAAGACCTCGCCCCGCATTTCGTGCGGCTGGCGAGCCCCGCCTCGAGCGAAACCGGGCTGATCTACGACTTCCCCACCGACCGCACCGTGAGCCCGCAAGCGCCGCGCTGAGCGGTCGGGGCCGAGCCCGCACTTTTCCGGATATCCTGATGATCGACGTGCGCTGCATCTGCGCGATCGGCCAGCGCGGCCAGCTCGGGCTGAACGGCCAGCTCCCCTGGGAGGGCAACACCGACCCGCTCTTCGTGGAGGACGTGACGCGGTTCTTCGCGCTGACCATGGGCCATGTGCTGATCGCCGGCCCGAAGACGGTGGCCTCGGTGCCGGCCTTCGCGTTCAAGGACCGCACCATCGACGTGATCCGGTCGCACGAGGATCCGGAGGCGGTGCTCGCCCGCTATCCCGGTCGCCGCATCTTCGTCGGCGGCGGCATCGCGGTCTGGAACGTCTACGCGAAGTACATCCAGAACTGGGACGTCACCCGCCTGCCCTACGACGGCGAGGCCGACCGCTGGTTCGACCCGGCCTGGCTCGTCGGCGGCGCCCTGCGCGTCGGATAGGCGGATCTGGACAGTCCGTCGGGAAAGTCCGTACTCTCGCCCGATGGGCGAGCACAGCGTTATCGAAGCCGAAGAGCATCTGTCCGAGCTGATCGACCGCGCGCTCGCGGGAGAAGGCGTCGTGATCACCCGGGATGGTCGGCCGGTCGCCAACCTACAGCCGATCCCTCGGTCGGGGCGGCCCGTGACCGCCGAGGACCTGGATTGGCTGGCAGCCCGTCGCGCGCGAACCGCCGCGCCCTCCGAGGATGCCGGGCACCTCGTCGGCCGCATGCGCGACGAGGATTGGTGAGGACGTACCTCGATGCCAGCGTCCTGGTCGCCCTTCTGACGGATGATCCGTCCACGGCGCGGGCGGACGCCTTCTTTCGACGTCACGAGCCGATCGCGATCGTCAGCGATTTCGCAGCGGCGGAATTCGCCTCGGCCCTCGCACGCCGGGTGAGAACCGGCGAGATCGACGCGGGCGCCGCGCAATCGGCGTTCTCGGATCTCGATCGCTGGATCGAACGGGTCGCGGAACGCATCGAGGTCGCATCGTCCGACGTCGTCGCGGCGACCGGGTTTCTCCGCCGCCTCGATCTCACGCTCCGTACGCCGGACGCCCTGAACATCGCTCTGTGCCGTCGTGCGAATGCCGTCCTCGCGACCTTCGACATCAAGATGGCGACCGTCGCGCGCACCCTCGGCCTGCAGGTCACGGAAGGATAGCGTCCTTCGCGCCGAAAAATGCGCCCTCGGGACCGCACTGGGCCCGCTCCCGCCCTATCTGCGCTCGGATCCTCCTGACGAAAGATGCCATGAGCGCCCACAGCTACCGCTTCGGCATCGAAGAAGAGTATTTCCTGGCCGATGCGGAGACGCGCGGCACGCCGCGGCGCTCGGTCAAGCCGTTCCACGTCGAGGCGGCCGAGCGCCTGCCCGAGGCGGGGCGCGAGCTGCTGCAGTGCCAGGTCGAGGTCTGCACCCCGCCCGTCACCGCCTTCGCCGAGGCGCGCGACTCGCTCGCCCGGCAGCGCGGCGCGCTCGCGGACCTCGCCGCCGAGCACGAGATGCTGATCTTCGCCGCGGGCACCCATCCGGTGGCCGACTGGTCGCGGCAACTGCCGACCAAGGGCGACCGCTACCGCGGCATCCTGCGCGACGTCGGCCTCGCCGGGCGCCGCAGCCTGATCTGCGGCATGCACGTCCACGTCGAGGTGCCGGACCCGGAGGCGCGCGTCGACCTGATGAACCGGCTGCTGCCGTTCCAGCCGCTGCTGTTCGCGCTCTCGGCCTCCTCGCCGTTCTGGCAGGGCAAGCCGACGGGGCTCACCGCCTACCGCCTCAGCGCCTTCGGCGAGCTGCCGCGCACCGGCCTGCCCGAGCTCTTCGCCGATGCCGCCGCCTATGCGCGCTACGTGCGGATCATGACGGAGGCGGGCTCGATCCAGGATGCGAGCTTCCTGTGGTGGTCGCTCCGGCCCTCGATCAAGTTCCCGACGCTGGAGCTGCGCATCGCCGACAGCTGCACGCGGCTCGCCGACGCGCTGACCATCGCCGCGCTGTTCCGCTGCCTCGTGCGCTGCGTGGTGCGCCGGCCGGACCTCAATGCCGGGCTCGACGGCGTCTCCCGGGCACTCGCCGACGAGAACCTCTGGCGCACCCAGCGCAGCGGCGTGGGCGCCGAGCTGATCGACGAAGCCCGCGAGGCGGCCCTGCCCTTCGCCGACGCCCTGGAGACGGTGCTCGACCTCGTCGCCGAGGATGCGGCGGCGCTCGGCTGCGCGGCCGAGGTCGCGCATGCGCGGACCATCGTCTCGGGCGGCACCAGCGCCGACGGCCAGATCGCCGCGTTCGAGGCCGCGCGGGACGCGGGGCACAGCAACCGGCAGGCGCTGGACAAGGTGGTGGAATGGCTGGCGCGGACGACCCGGGGCTGAGGCGTCGTCGCGCGGGGCCGGTGCTCAGCCCTTGTCGAACGGGTTCGACGAGGTGCGCAGGGAGAGCCGGATCGGGGTGCCCGGCAGGGCGAACGCCTCGCGCAGCGAGTTCGTGAGGTAGCGGGTGTAGCTCTTCGGCATCGCGTTGAGCTGGTTGCCGAACAGGGCGAAGTGCGGCGGGCGGCTCTTCACCTGCGTCGCGTAGCGGATCTTGATGCGCCGGCCCGATACGGCCGGCGGCGGGTTGCGCTGCGTCGCCTCGGAGAGCCAGTCGTTGATCCGCGAGGTCGAGATGCGGGTGTCCCAGACCTCGGCCGCCTGCACCACCGCCTGCATCAGCTTGTCGACGCCGTCGCCGGCGAGCCCCGAGAGCGGCACCACCGCGACGCCGCGGACCTGCGGCAGCAGGCGGGTACAGTCCTCGCGCAGCGACTTGAGCAGGCCCGGCTGGTCGGCGACGAGGTCCCACTTGTTGAGGCCGATCACCAGCGAGCGCCCCTCGCTCTCGACGAGGTCGACGATGGTGAGGTCCTGCTTCTCAAACGGGATCGTGGCGTCGAGCAGCACCACCACCACCTCGGCGAAGCGCACGGCGCGGATGCCGTCCGAGACCGCGAGCTTCTCGAGCTTGTCCTCGATCCGGGCGCGGCGGCGCATCCCGGCGGTGTCGTGCAGCTTGATCCGGCGCCCGCGCCATTCCCAGTCGAGCGAGATCGAATCGCGGGTGATGCCGGCCTCCGGGCCGACGAGCAGGCGGTCCTCGCCGAGCATCCGGTTGATCAGGGTCGACTTGCCGGCGTTGGGGCGGCCGACGATGGCGACCTTGAGCGGCTTGCCGCGCGGGTCGTAGTCGTCCTCGTCCTCGTCGGTCTCGGGCAGGGCTTCCTTCAGCGCCTCGTGCAGCTCGCCGATGCCCTCGCCGTGCTCGGCCGAGAACGGGATCGGGTCGCCCAGCCCGAGCCGGAACGACTCGTAGGCCCCGGCCATGCCGGCGCCGCCCTCGGCCTTGTTGGCGATGAGGATCACCTTGCAGCCGGCCCGGCGCACCAGCTCGGCGAAGGGCTGGTCGGCGGGCAGGATGCCGGCCCGCGCGTCGATGACGAACAGCACCACGTCCGCCTCGAGGATCGCGGCCTCGGTCTGCATCCGCATCCGGCCGAGCAGGGTGGCCGAATCGGCCTCCTCGAGACCGGCGGTATCGATGATGCGGAAGTTCAGCCCGCCGAAGGCGACGTCGCCCTCGCGGCGGTCGCGGGTGACGCCCGGGCGGTCGTCGACCAGCGCCAGCTTCTTGCCGACGAGGCGGTTGAACAGGGTCGACTTGCCGACATTCGGCCGTCCGACGATCGCGACGGTCGGCAGTTCCATGGGGTGGTCCGTTCTATGTTCGGTCGAGCCGCCGGGCTGGCCGGGCGGCGAAGGTCCGGAGAATGCCCAAAACCTCCGGTGCGAGCCAGTCGCGCCGGAGGTTTTGGACTGGCGTGTCGAGCGATCAGCGCGTGATCGGCGGCGGGGGCGCGGCGGGCTCGGGCTTCGCCTCGGTCACCGTCACGGGACCGCCGGCGACCAGGGCGACGTAGACCTCGATGCGCTGGCGCAGGTTCTGCGGCGTCTCGGGGTCCATGTTGAGCTGGTCGAACCAGCGCCCGGCCTCGTCGTACTGGCCGTTCTTCAGGGCGGTCAGCCCGAGCATCTCGCGGGCGGTGAAGCGGAACGGCGTGCCGGCGGCCAGGCTCTGCAGGCTGGCGAGCGCGGGCGCCGGATCGGGCAGGTCGAGGCGGATCAGCGCCGCGCGGAGCCGCGCGAGGTCGCGCAGGCCGTCGCCGAGCGCCGTGTCGCCGGAGATCGTCTCGAACGCGGCGGCGCCCGCGGCCGGGTCGCGCTTGGCGGTCTCGGCGGCCGAGCGGAACTGGGCGAGCAGGCGGTAGCCGGCCGGCCCCTGCGCCTCGAGGGCGTCGAACGCCTTGTCGGCCTCCGCCACCTTGCCGTCGCGGGCCAGGCGGTTGGCCTCGTCGAACTGCTGCGAGGCGGCCTCGGCCGCGTTGCGCTGGGCCGTCTGCCAGTAGCGCCAGCCGCCGACGCCGGCGACCACCAGGATCGCCACTGCGATGATCACGCCGCTGTAGCGGCGCCAGATCTCGGCGACCTTGTCGCGGCGATAGTCTTCGTTGACCTCGCGGATGAACTCGTTGTTCTCAGCCATCGTATCCCGGTCCGGCGCGCGAGCCGGACGACCTGAAGCGTCTCGATTGGCCCCGCGCCTAGCACGCGGGCGCCGGTTTGGCGACCGGGCGGCGTCTACGCCTGGCCCGGCCAGGCGTAGACGCCGATCAGGATCGGGTGGAGATACTTGCCGAACACGAACCAGGCGACGACGCCGACGACCACCGCGATCGCGTCGTTGCGCCAGCCCGCAGGGGCCGCGGCGCCCCCGTGCTGCGCGACGACCTGACCCGCCGTGAGCGCGCGGCGCTTGGCGCTGATCCGGGCGATCACCGCCCAGGCCAGGAACGAGCCGAACAGCAGGATCGAGCCGAGGTCGCCGTTGGCGAGCAGGTGCGCCGTCGCCCAGATCTTCACGGCGAGCAGCATCGGGTGCTTGGCCTTCGCCCGGATGTGGCCCGGCAGGTAGGCCGAGGCCAGCACGATGAAAGCGAGCAGCACCAGCACCAGGGACAGGTGGCGCGTCCAGACCGGCGGATCCCAGACCGGGATGTACCCGTCGACGCGATAGTTGTGGAAGCCGACACCGATCAGCACGAGGCCGAGGACCGAGAGCAGGGTGTAGCCGAGCTTGTACTTGCCCTCGCCGACTTGGCCGACGACCTCGGAGCGCTTGGCGCGCAGCATCGAGAAGGCGTGGGTGCCGAGGAACAGCACCAGCCCGAGGATCAGGATCAGCATGGATGGGGACTCGGCTCGGGAGGATCGGGCCCCCGCACCGGCGGGAAGCCATTCTGTAACGGTTCTGAACAGAAACTCCCGTGGTTTGTCCAGGCGCGCGACCGCCGTCCGTGCGCGCTCCTCGTCCAAGTGCGCTTTCGGCGCACCCACCGGTCTCGTCCCATGCGGCTCCGCCTCGCGCTGTTTCTCCTGTCGCTGCCGGCGCTCGCGCAGGCGGCCGCCGAGCCGCCGCTGTCGAGCCTGACCCTGGTCGGGCCGCCGAGCATCGTGTTCAAGGCCGGGCGCGACGCCTGCGACGGCGCCGACGTGCCCGACGCCTCGGCCCGCGCGTTCCGGGATGCCACTGGTGCGGTCGCCCTGTTCGGCATGCACTACCGCAACCGGGCCCTGCGCGGGCCGGACCTCGACCACCTCAAGCTCGACTGCACGGTGGTGCTCGACTCGGGCGAGAAGGCCGACCCGGCGCTCTACGACGACCGCTCCTGGATCACCGCCACCTGGACCGAGGACGGCGCCCGAATCGCCGCGCTGGTGCACCACGAGTACCAGGCGAACGAGCATCCGGGCCGCTGCACGGCCGAGACCTACGAGGCCTGCTGGTACAACACGATCACCGCCGCCGCCTCCGCGGATGGCGGCCGCAGCTTCCTGCGCACGACCCCGCCCGCGGTGGCGATGGCGGCCCCGTTCCGGCAGGAGGTCGGCCAGGGGCGTCACCGCGGCTTCTTCAACCCGTCGAACGTCTTCGCCGACGGGCGCTTCCGCTACGTCTTCGTCTCGACCACCGGCTGGGACCGGCCCGGGGATCAGGAGGCCGGGGTGTGCCTGTTCCGCACCGCCACGCCCGGCGATGCGGCGAGCTGGCGCGCCTGGACCGGCACCGGCTTCACCGCGTCCTTCCCGGATCCGTATCGCACCAAGGGCGCGCGGGCCGAGGCCTGCAAGCCGGTGGCGCCGTTCCCGACGCCCGTCGGGGCGGTGGTCCGCCATCGCGGCACCGGCGCCTTCGTCGCCCTGTTCATGGCCAAGGCGGGTGACGGGTTCGCGCAATCGGGCTTCTACTGGACGAGCTCGCGCGACCTTCTGACCTGGGACGTGCCGCGGCTGCTCGTCGCCGGGGCGACGCTCTACGACGACCCCTGCGCGGCGCCGGGCGGCCTGATCGCCTACCCGTCCCTCCTCGACCCCAGGGCCGAGGGCCGGAACTTCGACGACGTCGGCGACACCGCGATCCTCACCTACGTGACGCTGCGGACGGAGGGCTGCACCATCACCTCGGACCGCGACCTGCTGCGGCGGCCGGTGGCGATCAAGGTTTGGCCGTGAGCGCATCGTGCGTTGACCGGGACCGCGCCTGCATCATCTTCGAGGGCTGACCACGAGGCCGCCATGACCGACCACCTGCTCGCCTGGGACGAACGCGACGAGACCGTCGCGGAAAACGGCGTCGCCAAGCGCACGATCCCGGGCGCGGGCGCCAGCCTCGTGCGGATCGTCGTCCCAGCGGGCACCTCGGCGGCGCGGCACAGCCACGCGCACGAGCAGTTCGTGCAGGTGCTCTCCGGCTCAGGTATCCTGGAGACCGAGCAGGGCCGTGCGGCATTCGGCCCCGGCAGCGTGTTCCACTTCCCCGCGGAGGCGTGGCACGCGGCGGAGTTCGAGACGGAGACGGTGCTGGTGGAGACCAACGTGTCGGCGTGAGGCCGGCGGATGGGTCCGTCGTTCGACGCGACCCATGTCGGCGGGCCCCTCCAACCTTCGACATCTATGAAGGCGTCCGACCGACCTCCCCTGACTCGATCCGATCGACCTCGTTCTCGGTATCCTGCGCATAGCGTGCGGCCTCTCCGGGTCGAAGAATTCTTCCCTCTTGCGGGTCGAAAGCCACGCCGTCGGTCAGCGTCAGGCAGGCGGCCAGCGCCAGCCACGTGCCGACGCAACTCGGCAAAGCCGCGAAATAGAAGGCGTAGGCGTAGGGCCACGGCCCGCCGAGATCGATGTCGTCGTACGTTTCCGCCAGTTCCGCGAACGCGCAAGCGCCGAACTCGAACCCGGCTTCTCGGCCACGCCAAAGCGCCGGAAGGTGCCCCCGATGATCCGCGAGATCGCGAGTCGATCTCAATCTCAGATCGAACCCGAGGGCATTGATCGACGCTTGCCAGTCTTCGATCGATTTGATCGGACGGGCGCAGAACGCGTAGGCTTCCATCGTCATGTTCTGTCCCTCAAAACCAGTGGATGTCGGCAAAAACGCTTATCTTCGTCGTGGCGGCATGTGATTTGACCGCGACACCGCGTCGAACATGGATTTCGATCACCGGCACATCGGAGCCCACCCCGAGACCTTCACGGATCTCCCGGACGCGCGCTGCTGTCAGACGCGCATTTCCCGTCTTGAAGTCCCATACCGCCAATATCGGGGCCGAGGATGTTCTTCCATCGCGCAAGACCACGTCGGTTCGTACGCTTCCCTCCAGCCCATAACGAACACTATCGCCCAGGCTGAAGCTTTGCTCGACGCCGTGCCGGCCGATACCTGGAATATCCAGATTGCGAATCAATCGAGCTGTCGCAGCATGCAGTCGGACGCCGTAGGCCGGCACACGGACATCTCCCGAGATCGAGATTGCCTCCTTGACGACATCCACAAGAAGCTCGGTCTTCGCGTCGATCCTTGCGTTCCCGGTTTTCTCTATCTGGCTGCGCACGATCTGACCGGCGCCGCCGGTCCAGCGACCATCCGGGCCTCGGGGTTGATCCGGGCGAAAGCCGGCTCTGAGGGAATGGCTGAGCACGGACAGCATCGCAATCCGCAGGCGGATCTCTGCAACTCTGTGCGCGAATCGAAGCTGGTCTCGACGTTCGTCCATGCCAAAGCTCCCCCGAAGAGGCCTTGCCATATATTCCTAATAAGGTCAATTTTCCTATAGCGCTGCGGAGCGAGGCACGGCCGATCGCCCAGCCGTGCTTTCAGCGTGCAGTTGACGCTGCCGGGCGCCTGGCCTCAACTTTTCTTGCCCCCGCGGCAAAAAGGCCTGTGTTGGCGGCTTCCACGCACGCGTGTAGAGAGTAGCGCTACGAAGGCTCGCCCGTGCACGCCGACGGGACGAGCGCGCCGATTTCGCCCGCATACAAGAACAGAGGCCATCCATGAGCGCCGGTACCGCTTCCGACAAGCATTTCTCGAACTCCTTCTTCGCGGCCCCGCTGAGCGACGCGGATCCGGAGATCGCCAAGGCCGTCGAGCAGGAGCTCGGCCGGCAGCAGCACGAGATCGAGCTGATCGCCTCCGAGAACATCGTCTCGCGCGCCGTGCTCGAGGCGCAGGGCTCGGTGCTGACCAACAAGTACGCGGAGGGCTATCCCGGCCGTCGCTACTACGGCGGCTGCCAGTTCGTGGACATCGCCGAGAACCTCGCCATCGAGCGCGCCAAGCGCCTGTTCGGCGTCGGCTTCGCCAACGTGCAGCCGAACTCCGGCAGCCAGGCGAACCAGGGCGTGTTCATGGCCCTGATGCAGCCGGGCGACACCTTCCTCGGCCTCGACCTCGCCGCCGGCGGCCACCTCACCCACGGCGCGCCCCCGAACGTCTCGGGCAAGTGGTTCAAGCCGGTCTCCTACACCGTGCGCCGCGACGACCAGCGCATCGACATGGAGCAGGTCGAGGCGCTGGCCCACGAGCACAAGCCGAAGGTGATCATCGCCGGCGGCTCGGGCTATCCGCGCCATTGGGACTTCGCCAAGTTCCGTGAGATCGCCGACGCGGTCGGCGCGTACTTCTTCGTCGACATGGCGCACTTCGCCGGCCTCGTCGCCGCCGGCGTGCACCCGTCGCCGTTCCCGCACGCCCACGTCGCCACCACGACG
Organism: Methylobacterium sp. E-041; assembly: GCF_022829665.1. NCBI lineage: Bacteria > Pseudomonadati > Pseudomonadota > Alphaproteobacteria > Hyphomicrobiales > Methylobacteriaceae > Methylobacterium > Methylobacterium sp. E-041. Next base: position 27,880 of record NZ_JAKSYQ010000037.1, read on the forward strand.
ACCCACAAGACGCTCCGCGGCCCGCGCGGCGGCATGATCCTGACGAACGACGAGGCGCTCGCCAAGAAGTTCAACTCGGCGATCTTCCCCGGCCTGCAGGGCGGCCCGCTCATGCACGTCATCGCCGGCAAGGCCGTGGCCTTCGGCGAGGCCCTGAAGCCCGAGTTCAAGATCTACGCCCGCCAAGTGATCGAGAACGCCAAGGCGCTGGCCGACACCCTGATGTCGGGCGGCTACGACATCACCTCGGGCGGCACCGACAACCACCTGATGCTGGTCGACCTGCAGCGGAAGGGCCTCACCGGCAAGGCGGCGGAAGCCGCGCTGTCGCGGGCCGACATCACCTGCAACAAGAACGGCGTCCCCTTCGACACGCAGAAGCCGACGATCACCTCGGGCATCCGCCTGGGCACGCCGGCCGGCACCTCGCGCGGCTTCGGCGTCGCCGAGTTCAAGCAGATCGGCGGCTTCATCGTCGAGGTGCTCGACGGGCTCGTGGCGAACGGCGAGGCCGGGGATTCCGCGGTCGAGGCCTCGGTCAAGACCCGCGTCCACGCCCTCACCGACCGGTTCCCGATCTACGGCTGATCCGGACGCCGCCGGAAGGGAAGCCTTCCGGCGTGCACTGCAACACGATAGAGACGGCCGCGGATCGCCTCGATCCGCGGCCGTTCTCGTTTCCCGAGAGGCCGCCGTCTTTCCAGCTCGATGAGAAGGTCCGCCCGATGCGGTGTCCCTATTGCGGCGGCTCCGACACGCAGGTGAAGGATTCGCGGCCGAGCGAGGACGGCGCCGCGATCCGCCGCCGCCGGGTCTGCCCGGACTGCGCCGGCCGCTTCACCACCTTCGAGCGGGTGCAGCTGCGCGAGCTCGTGGTGCTCAAGCGCTCGGGCAAGCGCGTGCCGTTCGAGCGCGACAAGCTGCAGCGCTCGATCGGCGTGGCCCTGCGCAAGCGCGCGGTCGACCCCGAGCGGATCGAGCGGCTGGTCAGCGGCATCACCCGCCAGCTCGAGAGCGGCGGCGAGGCCGAGATCACCTCGGAGGCGATCGGCGAGCTGGTGATGGAGGGCCTGAAGGGCCTCGACGACGTCGCCTACGTGCGCTTCGCCTCCGTCTACAAGAACTTCCGCGAGGCCAAGGATTTCGAGGACCTGCTCGGCACCTTGGCGGAGGCCGGCGTCGAGCCGCCCGAGGGCGTCGCGGCGGGCAAGCCGCGCACGGCGCGGTCGCGCTCGTGACGGCCGACGCGCGCTTCATGCGCCTCGCCCTCGCGCTCGGGCAGCGCAACCTCGGGCGGACCTGGCCGAACCCCTCGGTCGGCGCCGTGGTGGTCGCAGGCGAGCCGGGCGCGGAGCGGATCGTCGGCCAGGGCGTCACCGCCCCGGGCGGCCGCCCGCACGGCGAGCCCCTGGCGCTCGCCGATGCCGGCGCGGCGGCCCGGGGCGCGACCCTCTACGTCACGCTGGAGCCGTGCTCGCATCACGGCCGCACGCCGCCCTGCACCGACGCGATCGTCGCGGCAGGCATCGCGCGGGTCGTCAGCGCGATGGAGGACCCCGACACGCGGGTCTCCGGCCGCGGCCACGCGCTCCTGCGGGCGGCCGGCATCCGGGTCGAGACCGGGCTGCTGGGCACCGAGGCCCGCCGCGACCATGCCGGGCACGTGGCGCGGATCACCCACGGGCGGCCCCACCTCCACCTCAAGCTCGCCCGGACGCGGGACGGGTTCGCCGCCGCCTCCGACACGGTGCGCCTGCGCATCACCGGCGCGATCGCCGACGGCGCGGTGCACCTGTGGCGGGCCCATGCCGACGCGATCCTGATCGGCATCGGCACGGCGCGCGCCGACGACCCTTCGCTCACCGTGCGCCTGCCCGGCCTCGGCGGTCGCTCGCCGCTGCGGGTGGTGCTGGATTCGCAGCTGCGGCTGTCGCCGTCGAGCGTGCTCGTGCGCGGCGCTCACGACGTCCCGACGCTGGTCGTGACGACGCGGATCGCCCCGGCCCATGCCAAGCGGATGCTCGAATCGCTCGGCGTCGCGGTAGTGCGCGTCGCCGCCGATGCGCGCGGGCGGGTCGACCTGCACGCGGCGCTGGCGATGCTCGGCGAGCGCGGATTGACGCGGCTCTGCAGCGAGGGCGGCCCTCACCTTGCCGACGCGCTGGCCGAGGCCGATCTCGTGGATTCCTGCACCCTGATCACCGGGCCCGGCACCTGCGGTCCGCAGGGCGGCCTGCCGGCGGTCGGCCCGCATCTCGGGCAGGCGCTGGAGAGCGGACGGTTCCGGATCGCCCAGTCCCTCGACCTCGGGGCGGACCGGGCCGTGACCTACGAACGGAGTGAGGCTTAAGCGATGTTCACGGGTCTCGTCAGCGACGTCGGAACGGTGCTCTCGGTCTCGGGCGATGCGCGGATGCGCCGCCTCACGATCCGCGCCGCCTACGATGCGGCCACGATCGCGCTCGGCGCCTCGATCGCCTGCTCCGGCCCTTGCCTCACGGCGGTGTCGATCGAGCCGGCCGAGGGCGGCTGCGTCTTCGCGGTGGACGCCGCCGCCGAGACGCTGGCGCTGACCACGGTCGGCGGGTGGGAGGCCGGCACCCGAATCAACCTGGAGCGCTCGCTGAAGATCGGCGACGAGCTCGGCGGCCACCTCGTCACCGGCCACGTCGACGGCGTCGCCGAGATCCTCGCCCGCGAGACCGTCACCGCCGGCGCCTGGGGCGCGAGCGAACGGTTCACCCTGCGGGCGCCGGCCGGGGTCGCCCACTTCATCGCCAAGAAGGGCTCGGTCTGCCTCGACGGCACGTCGCTGACCGTCAACGCGGTCGAGGGCGACACCTTCTCGGTCCTGCTGATCCCGCACACGCTGGAGGTCACCACCTGGGGCGAGCGCCGCGCCGGCGACCGGCTGAACCTCGAGGTGGACCTGATCGCGCGCTACGCGGCGCGGCTCGCGGAGGGCCGCGAAAGCGCGGCGTGAGCCTGATTTCGGACGAGCGGATCAAGCTCTCCGCCGCCTACCTGAACACCGCCGCGGGCGGCCTGTTCACCGCGGGCGCGGTCGCGCCGCTCGTTGCGACCGTCTTCGGGGTTTCGGGACGGTCCAACCTGTCGGCGTTGACGCTGTCGGGAGGCATCGCGATCTTCTTCCTTGCGAGCATCGCCCTCCACGGGTGCGCGCGCATCATTCGTGGAAGGCTGCAGCCATGGCCGACATTCAGATCGTGGCCTTCGTCGTCGCGCGGCCGATGGCGGTCGCCGTCGGCTTCGGCGTCGTGCTGTGGTCCCGCTACGCGGATCGGTAGGCCCTCACCGCGGCGGGATCGAGTACGTGCCGTTCGCCTGGGCGACGAGGTCGTCCGAGCCCGGCGCCGTGATCCGCACCTCGCCGACGGCGAGGCGCCGGCCGAGCTTCAGCAGCGTCACGTCGGCGATCAGCACCAGCCCCGCGGGCTTGCGCAGGAAGTTGAAGGTCAGGCTCGTGGTCACCGCGAGCGCCACCGGGCCGATCTGGGCGAGGATGGCCGCGTAGAGCGCATAGTCGGCCAGCGCCATCATCGACGGGCCGGACAGCGTGCCGCCCGGGCGCAGGAAGCGCGCGTCGCCGTCGAGCCGCATCCGCGCGGTCAGCGGGCCGACGGCCTCCAGGCAGTAGGCGCGCCCGCCCGCCTGCATCTGCGGGAACTCCCGGTCGAGGAAGTCGCGGGTCTCGGCAAGCGTCATCGCGGTCATGACGGCCGTTCCAGCATGGCGGTGCGCCGGCGGCAAGGCGGGCGACCGGGATCGCGGGTCACCCCGCCTTGGGAATGCCCTCGGCCGCGCGCGCGCGGCCGAAATCGGCCTCGGCCGTTTCCTGCCCCTGCGCGACGATGCCCCGGCGGATCGCGCGGGTGCGGGTGAACAGGTCGTGCAGGGCCACGCCGTCGCCGTAGCGGATCGCACGGGTCAGCACCGAGAGGTCCTCGCTGAAGCGCCCGAGCATCTCCAGCACCGCCTCGCGGTTGCTCAGGAAGATGTCGCGCCACATCGTCGGGTCCGAGGAGGCGATGCGGGTGAAGTCGCGGAAGCCGCCGGCCGAGAACTTCATCACCTCGGACTGCGTCACCTGCTCGAGGTCGGCGGCGGTGCCGACGATGTTGTAGGCGATCAGGTGCGGCACGTGGCTGGTGATGGCGAGCACGAGGTCGTGGTGCTCCGGCGTCATCGTCTCGACGACGGCGCCGAGCCCCTGCCACAGCGCGCGCACCCGCGCGACGGCGGCCTCGGGCGCGTCCTCCGGCGGGGTCAGGATGCACCAGCGCCCGGAGAACAGCGTCGAGAACCCGGCATCCGGCCCGGAATACTCGGTGCCGGCCACCGGATGGCCGGGCACGAACACGATGCCGTCGGGCAGGTGCGGGGTGACGGCCGCGACGACCGACGCCTTCACCGAGCCGACGTCCGAGACGACGGCACCCGGCTTCAGGTGCGGCGCCATCGTGGCGGCGACCGGGCCGATGGCGCCGACGGGCACGCACAGGATCACGAGGTCGGCCTGCGCCGCGCCCGCGGCGGCATCGCCGGTGACGTCGTCGGCGATGCCGAGATCGAGCACCCGCGCGCGGACGGCGGCGTCCGCGTCGATCGCGACGATGCGCTCGGCCAGCCCGTAGCGGCGGGCGCCGCGGGCGATCGACGAGCCGATCAGGCCGAGGCCGACGATGGCGAGGCAGTCGAGCGGCGCGGCCTCAGGCATGGTCGCCTCGGACGAAGGCGCCGAGCGCGCCGAGGAAGGCCTCGTTGCTCTCGACGCTGCCGATCGTCACGCGGAGCGCATTCGGCAGCCCGTAGGCCGCCACTCGGCGCACGATCACCCCACGCCCGGTCAGGAAGGCGTCGGCGTCGGCCGCCGTGCGGCCGGGCACGTCGAGAAAGTGCACGAGCATGAAGTTCGCCACGCTCGGCGTCACGGTCAGGCCGAGCGCGCGGGCGCCCGCGATCATCCGCGGCAGCCATTTGGCGTTGTGGGCGGCGGCCGTCGCGGCGTGCGCCTCGTCGGCGAGCGCCGCCGCCCCGGCCGCCATGCCGGCGGTGGACAGGTTGAACGGCCCGCGGATGCGGTTGACAGCGTCCATCACGTGGGCCGGCCCGACCATCCAGCCGACGCGCAGGGCGGCGAGCCCGTGGATCTTCGAGAAGGTGCGGGTCATCACGACGTTGTCGGCGTCGCGCGCGAGCTCGAGCCCGGCCGCGTAGTCGTCCACCTGGACGTACTCGGCGTAGGCGCCGTCGAGGACCAGCAGCACGTCGCCCGGCAGGCCGGCATGCAGGCGCCGCACCTCGGCCAGCGGCAGGTAGGTGCCGGTCGGGTTGTTGGGGTTGGCGACGTAGACGATCTTCGTCCGCGGGGTCACGGCGGCGAGGATCGCGTCGACGTCGGCGGTGAGGTCGCGCTCGGAAGCGACCACGGCGGTGCCGCCCGCCGCCAGGATGGCGATGCGGTAGACCAGGAACCCGTGCTCGCAGAAGACGCCCTCGTCGCCGGGGCCGATATAGGCGTAGGCGAGCAGCGAGAGCAGCTCGTCCGAGCCCGCGCCGCAGACGACGCGGCCCGCGTCGATGCCGTAGCGCGCCGCGATGGCGGTCCGCAGCAGCGTGGAGGTGCCGTCGGGATAGTTCTCGAGCTTGGCCGTGGCCGCCTGCATCGCCGCCATCGCCGCCGGGCTCGGGCCGAGCGGCGTCTCGTTCGACGACAGCTTGTGGATCTTGGCGTGACCCGGCGCCCCGCTCTTGCCGGGCACGTAGGGGTCGATCGCCAGGACGCCCGGACGGGGCACCGGGCGGAGACGGGGAGAGGCGGACATTGGTGTTCGCAGCCTGCAGAAGAAACGCGGGTGGCGCCCGTCTACAGCATTTCGCGCCGCGATGAAGCGGGGCGCGACCGGATCGGGCGCCCGGCGGCCCTCACACCCGGAACCGCGCCGCGTGGCTGCCGGTCTCGTCGAGGCTCGACACCGCCGCGCCCGCCCCGTCCAGGGCCTCGGCGAGCTGCCGCGTGCCAACGCCGCCCGGCACCGCCAGCAGCAGGCGCTCGACCTCGCCCTTGGGCTTGGCCCGCGCCACCACCTCGCCGTAGAGCCCCTGCACGGCGCGCTCGGCCTCCTCCGTCCAGGCACCGCAGCGCACCGCCCACAGCACCCAGTCGCGCTGCGCCGCCGCCGGATCGTCGAGGGGCTTGGCCACCACGAAGACCGGCGTGCCGGCCGGGTGGGCCGGCCGCTCGATGAAGGGCAGCCGGGCGATCACCTTCGGCCGTCCCGCGCCGATCAGGCCCTCCCACCAGGCCTCTCCCTTCGCCGCCCCCTTCGCGGGCACCTGGGCGGCGCGCGGGTCGAAGCGGAAGATGCCGAGGTCGCCGCGCGAGGCCGCCACCGCCTCGATCACCGCCGCGCAGGTCGGGTGGGGCCGGTAGGGCACGGTGAAGCCGAAGTGGAAGCGGGCGGAGTCGCGCATCGCCGGATCGCCGGCGGAGATGTCGGCATGCACCGAGAACGGCGCCTGGACGTAGGTGAAGGTCGCGATGATGACCCGCCAGATCCCCTCGACGGTGTCGAGCGGCAGCAGCCCGCGGTGGCGCTCGGCGACGCGCCGCATCATCGCGGCCTCGCGACCGGGACGGAAGGCGGAGCCCGAGGCCGAGGTGCCCTTCACCGCGATCAGCCGGTCGATGATCCCGCCGCGCTGGATCAGCAGCGCGTGCATCTCGGCGTCGATCCGATCGATCTCGGCCCGGAGGGCGGCGAGGTCTTCCATCGGCGGCGCGGCTCGTTTGGGGAAGCGCATGGTTCGACAAGCTGAGGACGGGGCTGCTCGCGCGTGTTTACGGCCCGCCGCGCCGAAGGGCCAGCGCAGCAGGGCCGTGCGATCGACAACGGAGGGCGGATGAACGGCCTTCCGGCGGCCCCTTTCGTTGACGCTCGGCGGCGGGCACACTACGTCCGGTGCAGCGGCGGGCGCGGGAAGCGGGCGGCCTCGCGATTCCTTCGGCCCCTTCGGCGCGCGAGAAGCCGTTTCCAAACGCCTCATGGACAATCCCCTCGATACGGCCGTCACGGCCGCCTCCGCGACGGAGCCCGAGATCCGCAGCCGCGAGCCGTCGCAGGCGCGCGACCCGGCGGGGCTCGTCGCGCGGTTCGAGGCCGGGCAGCCGCTGACCATGGATTCGGGCGCCGCGCTCGCGCCGTTCCAAGTCGCCTACCAGACCGCCGGCACCCTCAACGCCGCGCGCACCAACGCGGTGCTGATCTGCCACGCGCTCACCGGCGACCAGCACTTCGCCCACCCCCATCCCGTCACCGGCAAGCCCGGCTGGTGGACGACGCTGGTCGGCCCGGGCAAGCCGATCGACACCGACCGCTACTTCGTCGTCTGCTCCAACGTGATCGGCTCGTGCATGGGCTCGACCGGCCCGGCCTCGATCGACCCCGCGACGGGCTCGGCCTACGGGCTCGACTTCCCGCTGGTCACGATCCGCGACATGGTCCGCGCCCAGGCGATGCTGCTCGACCATCTCGGCATCGCGGACCTGTTCCTGTGCATCGGCGGCTCGATGGGCGGGATGCAGGTGCTGCAATGGGCCTCGCTCTACCCTGAGCGCGTGTTCGCGGCGATGCCGATCGCCACGGGCGCGCGCCATTCGGCGCAGAACATCGCCTTTCACGAGGTCGGCCGGCAGGCGATCATGGCCGACCCCGCCTGGGCCGACGGTCGCTATCTCGAGGCCGGCACGCGCCCCTCGAAGGGCCTCGGCGTCGCGCGGATGGGCGCGCACATCACCTACCTGTCCGAGCCGGCTTTGCACCGGAAGTTCGGGCGGCGCTTCCAGGGCGGCTCGGCGCCGACCTTCTCGTTCAACGCCGACTTCCAGATCGAGAGCTACCTGCGCCACCAGGGCTTGAGCTTCGTCGAGCGGTTCGACGCCAACGCCTACCTCTACCTGACGCGGGCGATGGACTACTTCGACCTCGCCGCCGACCACGGCGGCGTGCTCGCCAACGCCTTCAAGGGCACGAAGACGCGGTTCTGCGTGATCTCGTTCACCTCCGACTGGCTGTTCCCCACGGCCGATTCCCGGGCGATCGTGCACGCGCTGAACGCCGCCTCGGCCCCGGTCGCCTTCGTCGAGGTCGAGAGCGACAAGGGCCACGACGCGTTCCTCCTCGACGAGCCGACGCTGTTCTCGGCGGCCCGCGGGTTCATCGACGCGGCCGCCCGGGCGCGCGGGCTGTGAGCGGGCGCGAGGACCTGTCCTTCGGCGACGCCGCCTCCGGCACGCCCTGGGAGGCGGCGGACGACCTGCCGCGCACGCCCGAATCCGGCGGCGCCCGCGTCGACCACCTCGTGGTCCTCGGGCTGGTGCCGCCCGGCGCGCGCGTCCTCGACATCGGCTGCGGCGACGGCTCGCTGCTGGCGCTGCTGCGCGACCGGCGCGGCGTCGACGGGCGCGGCATCGAGCTGTCGCGCGAGGGCGTGAACGCCTGCCTCGCGCGCGGCCTGCCGGTGATCCAGGGCGACGCCGACACCGACCTCGAGAACTACCCCGACGACGCATTCGACGTGGTGGTCCTGTCCCAGACCATCCAGGCGACGCGCAACCCGCGCATCGTGCTGGAGCACCTGCTTCGCATCGGCCGGCAGGTGGTGATCTCGTTCCCGAACTTCGGTCATTGGCGGGTGCGGGCCGAGCTCGCCTTCCGCGGGCGGATGCCGATCACCGAGATCTTGCCGGAAGCCTGGTACGAGACGCCGAACATCCACCACTGCACCATGCGCGACTTCGTCGAGCTGTGCCGGGCGGTCGACGCCCACATCGAGAAGGCGGCGGCGCTCGACGCGCGCGGACGGCCGATGCGCTTCTCGATGCCGTGGTGGTTCTGGAACCTGATCGGCGCGCAGGGGGTGTTCCTGCTCAGGCGGGGCCGCCTCGGAGCCGGCTGATCGGTCGACCGCGCCGGGCGGCATCGAGCCGATGCGGACATCGATCGCGTCGATCGTGCATCTTCTCACGAACCCGTGAGCATTCGTGAGCCCGCCCCAAGATCTGCAGAGGTATTGGTTAACCGCGATTTAAGCCATCCCGGGCGATCTTCGGCTGTCCAACGTGATCGGATAGATCGATGCTCCGTCTTTCAAACATCAAAATCCTGCCGAAGCTCATTGCCGTGATCGCATCGATCGCCGTCGTCGTCGGTGGGTGCGTCTGGTATGCGCAGGCGCGCATGACCACGATCGACGACGCCTACAGCCTCCTGATCGTCCACGAGGCGAAAGGCGTCGCGAGCGTGCGCCGGGCAAACGGCCTGATGTTCGAGCTCAACTACTGGGTCTACCGCATCATCGCCGAGACCGACGAGGCCCAGATCAAGAGCGCCAATGCGGGCTTCGAGGCGGTGCTGCCCAACATGAGGCAGGCGCTGGCCGACCTCCGCGAGCAGGCGCCTGCCTTCGGCGCGCGCGTCGAGGCGCAGAACGCCCGGGTCGACCGGTTCCTCAAGGACGTGACCGAGGTGCGCAGGCTCGGCACCGCGAACGAGAACGCGGACGCCATAGCCCTCGTGCACCGCGCCATCGATCCGACCTTCGCCACCATGACGGACGAAGGCAGCAGGCTCGCGCACGACATTGCCGCCTATATGGAGCATCAGTCCGACGTCCTGACCGATCAGACGAATGCGACGCGCTACACCCTGATGGCGCTGGCCGCTCTCGGCCTCCTGGTCGGCCTCGTCGCCGCGACCCTGGTGTCGATCGTCGGCATCACGCGTCCGCTGGGTCGGCTGGTCGTCGTCCTCCGGCGTATGGAAAACGGCGAGATCGATGCGCAGATCGCCGAGGCGCGCCGCGGCGACGAGGTCGGCTCCGTCGGCCGGGCCGTCGAAGGCATCACGGCCATGGTTGCCCGGAAGGCCGCCGAGCAGGCGGAGATCAAGGGCATCGCCGACGCGGCGGCGGCCTCCGAGCGCAAGCGCGTCATGGCGGAGCTGGCCGACGGGTTCGAACGGGCGGTCGGCGGCATCGTCGGCATGGTGTCCTCCTCCGCCACCGAGCTGCAGGCCACCGCCCAGACGATGACCGCGACCGCCCGGGAGACGGCCAGCCAATCGTCCACCGTGGCGGCCGCCGCCGAGGAGGCGGCCTCCAACGTGAATACCGTGGCGGCGGCGGCGGAAGAGCTCGGCTCGTCGGTCCAGGAGATCGGGCGGCAGGTCTCCGGCTCGGCCGACCTCGCGCAGACGGCGGTCTCCGAAGCGGAGCAGACCGGACGCCTGGTTCACGAACTGAGCCAGGCGGCCGCCAAGATCGGCGACGTGGTGGGGCTGATCTCGAACATCGCCGGCCAGACCAACCTGCTGGCGCTCAACGCCACCATCGAGGCGGCGCGCGCCGGAGAGGCCGGGCGCGGCTTCGCGGTGGTCGCCGCCGAGGTGAAGGAGCTTGCCAACCAGACGGCCGGCGCCACCGCCGAGATCGGCAGCCAGATCGCCCAGATCCAGACCTCGACGCAAGGGGCGGTGCAGGCGATCGGGACCATCTCGATGCGCATCCGCGAGATCGACGCGGTCGCCGCGTCGATCGCGGCGGCGGTGGAGGAGCAGGGTGCGGCGACCCAGGAGATCGTGCGCAACGTCGCGCAGGCCTCCGCCGGCACGAGCGAGGTCACCGGCAACATCGCCGGCGTCGCGCAGGCTTCGGAGGAGACCGGCGCCGCGGCCGCGCAGGTGCTGGCCTCGGCGTCCGAACTGTCGCGTCAGTCGGAGCATCTGGGCGCGGAGGTCGCCCGCTTCCTCGCCACCGTTCGTGCCGCCTAAGCCGCCGGGCTTTCCGGGGCGGCTCCGAGGCCGGGCATCGTGCCCGGCCTTCCTCCGTTCGCGGGCCTCCGCCGCGACACCGGGCGGTCAATGCCCGTCGAGGAACTCCAGCATCGCGGCGTCGAAGCGGTCGGTCGCCTCCATGTGGACGAGGTGGCCGATGCCCGCGAACACGATCGCCCGGCCATTCGGCATCTTCGCGGCCAGCGCCGTCGCGTTGTCGGCGTTGCGGCCCATCCTCGCGGCGAGGTCCGGCGGGGCGTAGGGCTTGCCCGGCGCGTTGTGGTCGGCGCCGCCCATGACGAACAGGGTCGGCATCGGGAGCAGCGGGATCTCGTGCACCACCGGCTGGCCCCAGATCATGGTGTAGGAGTTCACGAACGATTGCAGCCAGCGCGGATACTCGCCCGCTCCCTTCACCCGCTCGCGTACCTCGACGAACGGCTCGATCGCCGATTCCGGCAGCGAGAGCGCGTAGCTGGTCATCAGCTGCCGGCGGTAGGCGGCCGCCGTGAGCTCGCCCTCGCGCTTGAGCAGGGTGTCGTTGGCGACCGGCGGCACGCTGAAGCGGTAATCCTCGAGGCCGAGAGGCGCCTCGAGGACGAGGCTGTTGACCCGGTCGGGGGCGTTGCGTGCCAACCGCACGGCCAGCATCCCGCCCATCGAGTGGGCGACCACGTCGACCCGGCGCAGGTTCAGGTGATCGAGCAGCGCGACGGTGTCGGCGGCCATCGCGTCGAAGGTGAACGGGCCGATGGGCTTCGAGGACTTGCCGAAGCCGAGTTGGTCGGGCGCGACCACGCGGTAGCCCGCGCCCGTCAGCGCCGCGACGACCGGCGCCCAGTAGCTCGCCGGGAAGTTGCGGCCGTGCAGCAGCAATGCCGTGCGGCCGTTGGCCGTGCCGGTCGGCGCCACGTCCATGTAGGCGAGGCGCTGGGCCTCGCCGTCGCGCGACAGCGCGAGGAAGCGCACCGGATACGGGTAGGCGAAGCCTTCCAGCCCGATCCCGAGCGGCGGTGCCTCCTGCGCCGGCGCCGCCATCGGCATCAGCGGCAACAGGGCGAGCAGCAGGGCGGTGGTCCGCGTCATCGTCGGCATCGGGGCGTCATCCGTCGGATCGAGGCGACGACGCGATGGCGCGTCGCGAAGGCGGAAAAGCGGCGCACGGGCGAAGGATCCCGCGGCCATGTCACCGGTGCGCTGCTCAAGCCTGCGTGAAGCCGCTATGTGCGGGCGCAAGCGCCAGGCGGACCCACGGCGGCCGGCGGCCGGGGTCGGCCCAGAACGAGGTTTTCGACGATGACCGAGACGGCCGGATCGTCCGGACGACGCGCGATCCGCGGGGCGGAGGAGGAAGCGCAGGCGGCAAGCGGCCTCGGCGACGGGAGCCCGGCCGCCGCGAGGCCGGCCGACGGGCTTCCCCCGCGCGAGCGCCTGCTGGCGATGGCGGCGGTGTCGCTCGCCATGACCATGGCGGTGCTCGACGGGGCGATCGTCAACGTGGCGCTGCCGGTGATGGCCAAGGACCTCGCGGTCGATCCGGCCGCGGCGATCTTCGTGGTCAACGGCTACCAGATCGCGGTGACGGCGGCGCTCCTGCCCTTCGCCTCCCTCGGCGACATCCTCGGCTACAAGCGCGTGTACCTCGCCGGGCTGGCGGCGTTCGTCGCGGCCTCGCTCGCCTGCGCCTTCGCGCCGAGCCTCGGCTTCCTGATCGCCGGGCGCCTGGCGCAGGGGCTCGGCGCCGCCGGCGTGATGAGCGTCAACATCGCGCTGGTGCGCTTCATCTATCCCCACCGGATGATCGGCCGCGGCGTCGGCAACGTGGCGCTCGTCGTCGCCGTCGCCTCCGCGGCCGGCCCGACGGTCGCCGCCGCGATCCTCTCGGTGGCGTCCTGGCCGTGGCTGTTCCTGGTCAACCTGCCGGTGGGCGGCCTCGCCTTCCTCGTCGCCTCGCGGACGCTGCCGGCGACGCCGCGCAGCGGCGCGCGCTTCGACGCGTTGAGCGCGGTGCTGAACGCGCTGACCTTCGGCCTGCTGATCGTCGGCGTCGACCGCCTCGGCGACGCCGACGGGCGGGCGATCGCCTTCGCCGAGATCGCGGGCGCCGTGGCGGTCGGCGCGGTGTTCGTGCTGTACCAGCTGCGCCTGCGGGCTCCGCTGCTGCCGGTGGACCTCCTGCGGATCCCGGCCTTCGCGCTGTCGATGGCGACCTCGATCGCCTCGTTCGCGGCGCAGATGAGCGCCTACATCGCCCTGCCCTTCTATTTCCAGGACGTGCTGCACCTCTCGGGCACGCAGACCGGCTTCCTGATGACGCCCTGGCCGATCGCGATCGCGGCGATGGCGCCGGTCGCCGGGCGGCTCGCCGACCGCTACCCGCCGGGGCTGCTCGGCGGCATCGGCCTCGCGCTGATGGCGTCGGGCATCGCCGCGATGGCGCTGCTGCCGGCGCACCCGGCGACCCTCGACATCGTCTGGCGGCTGACGCTGAGCGGCCTCGGCTTCGGCCTGTTCCAGACGCCGAACAACAAGGTCATCATCACCGCCGCCCCGCGCGAGCGCAGCGGCTGGGCGAGCGGCATGCAGTCGACGGCGCGGCTCACCGGCCAATCCCTCGGCGCGGCGATGGTGGCGGTGATCTTCGGGATGACCCAGGGCGCCGGGCCGGAGCGGGCGGTGTCGCTGGCGCTGTGGTCCGCGGTGGCGCTCGCCGTGTTCGGCGGCTGCACCAGCGTTCTGCGGCGGGGCAGAGCCGGATAGGCTGCATGCCACCCGGGGCCGGACCGGCGCGTTGATCGGCATCGCGAGACATCGCGGCAACCAGGAATCGACCGAAATGGACATGAACCTGAAGGGCCGCCGCGCCCTCGTCACCGGCTCCACCGGCGGCATCGGCTTCGGGATCGCCCAGGCGCTCCTCGACCTCGGCGCCAGCGTCGGCATCAATGGGCGCACCGCGGAACGGGTCGAGGCGGCCATCGCGGCCCTGCGCGGGAAGACCCAGGCCGGCGAGGCCTTCGCGGCGGTCGGCGACGTGGCGATGGCCGACGGGGTCGCCGCGCTGGTCGCGGCGCTGCCGGACGTCGACATCCTGGTCAACAACACGGGGATCTTCGAGCCGAAGCCGTTCTTCGACATCCCCGATGGCGACTGGCAGCGCTTCTTCGACGTCAATGTGATGAGCGGCGTGCGGCTGTCGCGCGCCTACGCGCCGGGGATGGTGGCGCGGGGCTGGGGCCGCGTGGTCTTCATCGCCAGCGAGTCGGGCATCAACATCCCGGTCGAGATGGTCCATTACGGGATGACGAAGACGGCGCAGCTCGCGGTCTCGCGCGGGCTCGCCGAGACGGTCTCGGGCACCGGCGTCACGGTCAACAGCGTGCTGCCGGGGCCGACCCTGTCTGAGGGCGTCGCCGATTTCATGAAGCAGATGGCCGGCGGATCGGGCGAGGCCGATCTCGACGCGCTCGGCCGCCAGTTCGTCGCCGAGCACCGCCCGACATCGCTGATCGGACGGCTGGCCAGCGTCGAGGAAGTGGCCAACATGGTGGCCTATGTCTGTAGCCCGGCGGCGAGCGCGACCAGCGGCGCGGCGCTTCGGGTGGATGGCGGCGTCCTGCGCAACATCGCCTGACGCCTGATCGGGTCGTGCGGGGCGGCGTGGCGCCGCCCCGTTCGAGCGCACCGTCGAAGCAGGACGATCCGGGAACCGCGTCTCCGAATCGACCCGACGACGGGTCCGGCGCGGCTCAGGCCTTGAGGTGGGCGGCGAGGTGCTTGTTCATCTCGAACATGCTGCACTTGTCCTTGCCGAAGACCTTCTTGAGCTTGTCGTCGGCGAGAATCTCGCGCTTGTTCTCCGGGTTCTGGAGGTTGTGCTTCTTGATGTATTCCCAGACCTTGCTGACGACCTCGCCGCGCGGGATCGGGCTGGTGCCGACGATGGCGCCGAGATCGGCCGAGGGCTTCAGCGGCTGCTGCAGGGCGTTCGGCTTGGCGCCGGCGGCGGCCTTGGTCGCCTTGGGCGCTGCAGCCTTCGCGGGCTTGGCGTCCTTGGTCTCCTTCGCAGCCTTCGGGGCGGCCTTTTCCGTCGTCTTGGTTGCCATGGGGTTCCTCCGGTTCTCGCTGCGAGCGTGAACGTGACATCCCCGCAGCAGGGGTGAGCATAGCAGCAAGAACTAAGGGCTAGCGCAGCCGTTCCAAGGGAAAACTGGAACAGTTCCCTTCATCATCCACAGGGTGTGGCGCCGGCGGGCGGCTTCGGCACCGGTTTTCGCGCCGCGAAACCCTTTCTTCACCCAACCGGAGGACAGATCCGGGCATGGTCAGCACCGCCCTCGCCCTCGCTTTCGTCTCCGCGTTCGCCCTGGTCCTCGGGCTCGGCATCGGCATCGCCGCCGAGCCGAATGCTTGCGATCAACCGCATGGCGGCGGATTGATCTGAGGGCGCGAAGGCCGGAGCGGACGCCGGATCCTCGCGAACCGTCCGGCCGCCCGGACGTTGGCGGCGTCGGAGGACGGCCCTCCCGCCTTCCTCCTCGCGCCGCGGAACCCTCTGCCCATGTCGAGCCTCGAGCCGAACACCCTCGACGGCATCGCGCACATCATCCAGGTGGCGCTGACGCCGGTGTTCCTGCTGTCCGGGGTGGCGACCCTGCTCAACGTCTTCGGCGCGCGCCTCGCCCGCGTGTCGGATCAGGCGGAGCGGGCGTCGAGCCTGCTCGCGGGCGCGAGCGAGGCGGAGCGCCGCCGCCTCGGCCACCGGCTCGACCGCCTGCGGCTGCGGGCGCTGCTGCTCGACGCGGCCGTGGTGCTCGCGGCGCTTTCGGGGGTCTCGACCTGCGGCGCCGTCCTGACGCTGTTCGTCGGCGCGCTGCGCGACGCCACCGTGGCTGGCGTGCTGTTCGCGTTGTTCGGCACGGCGATCCTGTGCACGCTCCTGGCGCTGGTCGCCTTCGGGACCGAGATGCTGTTCGCGAGCCGCGGCGTGCGCAACCGTGTCGCCCTGCGGCGCGCTGAGGCGGAAGCCGGCCCGGAAGGCTGAAGGGGCCCGCGGAACCCATCGCGGGTCCGAGCTTTCCCCTGCGAACGCCCGGGATGCCGGGCCCGTGCAGTCCTGCGAAAGGGTATCGCGATGCCGACAGATCTTCCCAACGAGCGCAGCATCCGCAAGGCCGGCTCGATGGAGCTCGACCCCTCGGCCGAGGGCGTCGCCATCGACGAGACCGTCCGGCTGATCGCCTCCAACAAGGTCGAGGGCACGGCGGTCTACGATGCCGCCGGCAAGCACCTCGGCGCGGTGCACAACTTCATGGTCGACAAGGTCTCGGGCCAGGTCGCCTACGCGGTGCTCGCCTTCGGCGGGTTCCTGGGGCTTGGCGAGAACCACCACCCGCTGCCGTGGAAGGCGCTGACCTACAGCGTCGCGCTCGGCGGCTACGTGGTGGACATCGACCCGGCGACGCTCGCCGGCGCGCCGAGCCACGGCGCCGGCGAGGACGGCTTCGCCGATCCGGCCTATGGCGGCCGGCTCGACGACTATTACGGTCGCGGCCCGAAAGCGGCCTGACGATCAGAACTTGCCGCCGAGGCCGACGCTGCCGCCGGGCGTCAGGGACGGCGTCATGCCGCCCGACGACCCGCCGCTGGTGGGCTCGCCGTCGATCTCCTCGCGGCGGATGCGGCGCGCGCCGTCGTTCGCGGCGCGCGCGTCGTTGCGCTTGTCCTTGGGCAGGTCGAGCGTCCGGGTCGGCGCCGTCGCCAGCGGGCGCCCGTCGGCATCGACGTTGGCCATGCGCGCCTCGCGGCCCGGAAGGGCGCCGCGCAGCGACGGCGGCGGCCCGACCTCGGCCGCCGGCATCACGCCGCCGCCGCCGCCCAGCGCCCCGCCGAGCGCCTGGCATCCGGCCAGGGCCGCGCCGAGGCAGAGGGCGGTGGCCGTCAGCGCGAGCGGGCGGCGGAGGCGACCCGCGGCGGTCGAAGGCGAGGCAGGCAGAGGCGAGGCAGCCATGGGCGGTGAAGTCCTGTCTTCTCGTGGCGGCCAAGGTGGGACCGGGCCGCCGTCATGTCGTTGACGGCCTCTCTACGATGCAGTTTGGGCGAAAACCAGACGCCGCCGCGTCCATCCCGGGACGCGGCGCGAGGCCTTCGCCGACCGATCGGGAGCATCGGAGCGGATGCACGCGGCCCGAAACGTGCGGCGCGAAACCTGCACACCAAAACGTGCGGGTCGGGCGACCGGACGCGATTCACAACTTCGCCTTGGTCGAACGGCATGCGAAGGTCGTGCTCTCGTAACCCATGACGATGCGGCGGAGACACCCGCGCGTCGCCACGGCCGCGCCGCGCCAACGCCAGCACTTGAGGACCTTGCGTGACCACACCGATCCGGATGATCGCGACCGCGACGATCACCCTCTGGACCGCCCTCCTCGGGAGCGCGTCCGTCATGGCTCAGGCGCCGATGGCGCAGACGCCCGCGCCGCAGACCCCGCCGGCCGGCAGCGAGACCGCGCCGGCGACGCCGGCCGCGCCGCCCCCGGTCGCCCCGACCGCGCCGCCGCAGGCCCAGCAGGGCACCCCCGCCACCGTCCTCGACACCCAGGATTACGAGAGCGTGCTGGGCAAGAGCGTGCGCAGCGCCAACGGCGACGAGCTCGGCCGGGTGATCGACCTGATCATCGACAAGGAGGGGCGCCCGCGCGCGGCGATCATCGATTTCGGCGGCTTCCTCGGCGTCGGCTCGCGCAAGATCGCAGTCGACTGGCGGGCGCTCCGCTTCACCTCCGACGGCAAGGTCGGGCGGCTGTCGTTGCAGCTGAGCCGCAATCAGGTCCGCGTCTCGCCCGAATACAAGGCCGGCGAGCCGATCGTGGTCCTCGGCCCGGCGAGCCCCGGCCCGGACGGCGAGCAGGCGACGGCACCGGCCGCCGCCCAGCCCGCGCCCGCCCCCACGGCCGCACCGGCGCCTGCCGCCGTGCCGGCGCCGCCCGCGCCCGCGCCCGCCGCGAAGCCCGCGGACAAGCCGGCCGCTGAGAAGGTGCCCGATAAGTGACGGTGGCGCGACCGAAGGACCGCCGCGTCATCCCCCCCCGCGAGGCGCAGCGCCAGGCGAGGCTCGACCACGAGGTCCGCGCCCGTCCGGTCCGGCTGCGCGAGCCGACCGTCGAGCCGGCGCCCGCGGCCGCCGGCGCGGACGGGCTGTCGCGCGCGAGCCGGCGCGGGCTCGATCTGTTCGCCTTCTTCGTCGCCAACCTGCAGACCGGGTTCGGCCCGTTCCTGGCGGTGTACTTCACCCAGTCGAAATGGACCCAGTCCGACATCGGCTTCGCGCTCACCGTCGGCAGCCTGGTCAGCCTGCTCGGCCAGGTCCCCGGCGGCGCCTTCGTCGACGCGATGCGCTCGAAGCGGTTCGCGGCCGGCGTGTCGGTCGCCGCGATCTCGGCGAGCGCGCTGGCGCTGGCGCTGTGGCCGAACTTCCTCATCGTCCTGCTCGCGATGGCGGTGCATTCGGCCGCGAGCTGCATCCTGACGCCGGCGATCGCCGCGATCAGCATCGGCCTCGTCGGCCATGCCCGCGCCGGCGAGCGCCTCGGGCGCAACGCCAGCTTCCAGGCGATGGGCAACGCGGTGGCCGCCGCCGGCATGGGCGCTTGCGGCTACTACCTGTCGAACGACGCGGTGTTCTACCTCACCGCCGCCCTGGTGGTGCCGACGATCATGGCGCTCTCGGCGATCCGCGCCGAGGAGATCGATGCCGGCGTGCGGACGCAGGAGGCCGAGCCCCGCAGCGGCGACGCGGCGGCGGGCGGCGTGAAGGCCCTGCTGACCAACCGCGCGCTCCTCAGCTTCGCGGCCTGCATGACGCTGTTCTTCCTGGCCAACGCCGCGATGCTGCCGCTCGTCGGCAGCGTCCTGACGCTGCGGGCGAGCGAGACCGCGACGGCGCTCGTCGCCGCCTGCATCATGGTCCCGCAGGCGGTGCTGGCGGTGCTGGCCCCCGCCGTCGGCCGGGCGGCGGAGCGCTTCGGCCGCTATCCGGTGCTGCTGGCGGGGTTCGCCGCGCTTCCGATCCGCGGCCTGCTCTTCGCCTACACCGACAACCCCTACATGCTGGTCTCGATCCAAGTCTTCGACGGCATCTCGGCCGCGGTGCTCGGGGTGATGGTGCCCCTCGTCGTCTCCGACCTCACCCGCGGCACCGGCCGGTTCAACCTCGCGCTCGGCGCGGTCGGCACCGCCATGGGGATCGGGGCCGCGCTCTCGACCTCGCTCGCCGGAATCCTGGCCGACCGGCTCGGCAGCCACACCGCCTTCCTCGGGCTGGCGCTCGTCGGGGCCGGCGCCTTCGCCCTCGTCGCGCTGATCATGCCCGAGACCCGGCGCGGGGCGGCACGATGAGGATTCTCGCGGCCTGCACGGGGCGGTCCGGCACCGGAATCGCATACCGGTCAAACGGCGTTCAGCTTCGTGCGATAAAAGCGCGGCGCAGGAACGGGCTCACGCAACGGTTGACGAGGCTGTTGCGTTGCCCCGCCGGCGCTTATTTTTATCCGCGTCCCGTCGTAGTGCCATCCGCCAACGCATTCCTCGTGTCGACCGCCCCGTCGCTCACCGCGTCATCACCCCCTTCGCCCCTCCCCCTTCCGCCGGCCCTCCGCGTCGCCTGAAATCGAGATGCTCATCGCGATGGAAGACCTCTGCCAATACGCCGACCGGCCCTTCGCCTTCGTGGGCCGCTACCTGCGGCGCCGGGCGTTGCCGCATGCGGTGATCCTGATCGCGGTGCTCGGCGCCGTCGGCTTCTCGGTCTCGACCGACTACGCGCTGAAGGGCGTGGTCGACGCGCTGAGCAAGGGGCCGCAGGCGAACCTCGTCTGGGGGGCGCTCGCGGTCCTCATCGCCTTCATCGCCGCCGACAACATGCTCTGGCGCGTGGCCTCGCTCGTCGGCTCGTTCACCTTCGTCGGCGTCACCGGCGACATCCGCCGCGACCTGTTCCGGCACATGACCGGGCACTCCCCGAGCTTCTTCGCCGACCGGCAGCCGGGCACGCTGGCCTCGCGCATCACCGCGACCTCGAACGCGATCTTCACGGTCGAGAACATGTTCGTGTTCAACGTGATGCCGCCCTGCGTCGCGGCCTTCGGCTCGATTCTCTACATCGGCAGCGTCAACGTCACGATGGCCCTGGTGCTGGCCGGCATCTTCGCCGCCGTGGTGGTGCTGATGTTCAAGATGGCGGCGGCCGGCAAGCCGCTGCACCACGACTTCGCCTCGAAGGCCGCGAGCGTCGACGGCGAGATGGTGGACCTCGTCGGCAACATGCCGCTCGTGCGCGCCTTCTCCGCGTTCAAGCGCGAAGGCGTGCGCTTCGAGGGCACGATCGCCCAGGAGATGCGCGCGCGCCGCTCCTCGCTGCTCTACCTCGAGAAGCTCCGCATCGTGCACGCGATCCTCACCGTGCTCGCGGTGCTCGGCCTGCTCTACTGGGCGATCACCATGTGGGAGGCGGGGCAGGCGACCAACGGCCAGGTGGTGCTGGTCTGCACGCTGGGCATCCGCATCCTCGCCGCCACCCGCGACCTCGCCGTGGCGCTCGTCGACGCGACCCAGCACACCGCCCGCCTCTCGGAGGCGCTGCACACCCTGCTGCAGCCGCACGACCTGATCGACCACCCCGAGGCGGTGCCGCTCTCGGGCACCGGCGCGCGCATCGAGTTCCAGCACGTCGCCTTCGCCTACCCGGACGGGCGCTCGGTCTTCACCGACTTCGACCTCGTGCTCGAGCCCGGCCAGCGCGTCGGCCTCGTCGGCAAGTCGGGCGGCGGCAAGTCGACCCTGTTCTCGCTGATCCAGCGCTTCTACGAGGCCAAGGGCGGCAAGATCTTGATCAACGGCCAGGACATCGACCGGGTGACGCAGGAATCCCTGCGCGAGGCGATCACGGTCGTGCCGCAGGACGTGTCGATGTTCCACCGCACCCTGCGCGAGAACATCCGCTACGGCCGGCCGGAGGCCTCGGACGAGGACGTGTGGAAGGCGGCCGACGCGGCGCACTGCACCGACTTCATCAACGCCCTGCCGGAAGGATTCGACACCATCGTCGGCGACCGCGGCGTCAAGCTCTCGGGCGGCCAGCGCCAGCGCATCGCCATCGCCCGCGCGATCCTCAAGGATTCGCCGATCCTGCTCCTCGACGAGGCGACCTCGGCGCTGGACGCCGAGTCGGAGGAGGCGATCCGCCACGCGCTCGCCAACCTGATGAAGGGCCGCACGGTCATCGCCATCGCCCACCGGCTCTCGACCCTCAAGGACTTCGACCGGATCGTGGTTCTGGAGGGCGGCCGCATCATCCAGGACGGCTCGCCGGACAAGCTGACCCATCTCGACGGGTTCTATCGCGAGCTGATGAAGAAGGAATCGATGTCGATGGGCGCGCTCGCCGCGGCCTGAGGCGGACGTCCCCTGCCCTCCCCCGCAGGGGGGGGAGGGAAAGTGGAGGTCGGCGTTTCGATCGCCGCCGGAACTCAGCCGACCTTCATCGACCGGAACAGGAAGCGCCGGGCGTCGTCGTCCACCTCGGCCTTGAACGCGTGCCGGCCCTTGAGGCTTTCCGCCCGCTGCGCCGCCGGGCGGGCGCTCACCGTGTCGAGCAGCCGCTTCACGTTCGGGAATTCGAGGATCGCGTCCTCGCCGAGCATGAAGGGCAGCATCCGCGCCCAGCCCCAGACCGCCATGTCGACGATGCCGTACTCGGCGAGCACGAAGCTGCGGCCGGCGAGGTGGGCGTCGAGCACGCCCCAGTGGCGCCGCGCCTCGAACACGTAGCGCTCGGCGGCGTATCCCGTCCGCTCGGCCTCCGGCGCGAAGTGGCGGAAATGCACGCACTGGCCGGAGAACGGCCCGATCCCGGTGGCCACGAACATCAGCCAGGACAGCATCTGGCCGCGGGCCGCCTCGCCGTGGGGCAGGAAGGCCCCGGCCTTCTCGGCCAGATGCAGCAGGATCGCGTTCGAATCGAACACCGTGGCGTCGCCGTCGACGATCGCCGGCACCTTGGCGTTCGGGTTGATCGCGGCATAGGTCTCGGCGAACTGCTCGCCCCTGCGCGTGTCCACCGGGATCGGCTCGTAGGCGAGCCCGGTCTCCTCGAGGCACAACGCCACCTTCATCGGGTTCGGCGCGAGGTTGTAGTAGAAGCGGATCATCGGGTGCGCATCCTGCGTGTCGGCCGGGTCGGGCATCGCGCGAACGCGGCACCGGTGGCAAGGCCGGCGCGCGCCGGAGGGCGGTGGGCCCGCTTACTCCACCACCACCTTGTAGCTCTGCCCCGTCTTCAGCGGCACGCCGCGCTCAAGGCCGTTGAGCACCAGGAACCGGTCCAGTGCGCGGTCCGGCACCGCCATCCGCCGGGCGAGGTCCTCGGCGTTCGACGAGGCGGCGACGACGATCTGCAGGCGCAGCGGCTTGAGCGAGGCGGTCTCGGCCGGCGAGACCGAGGCCAGGCTCGCGATCCAGCGGCGGAAGGCCGGGTCGGGGTCGGTCGCGCCCTTGGCCGCCATGATCAGGCGGAAGGTGGCGTCGCCGACGCGGATCGCGGCGAGCCGGAAGGTCCAGTCCTTGCCGCGGGACAGGGCGGTCGCCGCCGGATGGTCGGCGATCGGCTGGACCTCGATCGAGGCCGGGTCGATCGCGTCGTTCCACGTCGCCTTGAGGATCGCGTCCAGGGTCTGGCCGTCCTTGGCCTCGACCTGGTCGAACAGCAGGCGCCGGCTGCCCTCGTTGGTGGTGCCCAGCACCGCGTTGCGGGTGTTCTCGATCGAGAAGCCCTCCGGCACCTCGAAGGCGATGCCGAGGCTCGGATGCACGAAGCGGTGCCCGCGCACCGCGCCCTCGCCGGGGTTGTCGCTGTAGGCCAGCCCGTCGATCGCCGCGAGGTAGGCTGCGCGGTCGTCGGTGCCGACGCCCGGGGCCCCGGTGCGCCGCGCGGCACGGGTGACGAGCCCGATGCGCTCGGCCGTGCCCGGATGAGTCGCGAGCATGTCCGGCTCGGCCGCGGTGCCGCCGCCGGCCTTCAGCGCCAGGGTCCGGTTCAGCGCGGTGAGGAAGCGGCCGGCGCCGTAGGGGTCGTAGCCGGCCTTCGCCAGGGTGCGCACGCCGGCCGCATCGGCTTCGAGCTCCTGCTCGCGGGAGAAGCGCGCGAGCGCGAAGCGCGACTGACTCTGGAGCTGGGCGCCGGTGGCCGGATCGTTCAGCACGTCGGCGACCACGCGGCTGACGAGCTGCGAGCGCAGCTCGAGCTCGGTCCGGGCGGTGGCGTGGCTCAGCGTGACGTGCGCGATCTCGTGGGCGAGCACGGCCGCGATCTCCGAGGTGTCGCTCGCCAGCGCGACGAGGCCGCGGGTGACGTAGAGGCGGCCGCTCGGCAGGGCGAAGGCGTTGACCACGGGCGAATCGAGCAGCGTCACCGCGTAGGTTTGGTCGGGCCGGTCGCTCGCCCTGACCAGCCGGTCGGTCACCTCGGTGAGCAGGCGCAGGGTGGCCGGCGACCGGTATTCCCCGCCGAAGGAGGCGACGAGCTTGGCGTGGTCGGCATCCGTGACGTTGGCGGGACGGCCGGTGGTGCGCGGCGCCTCCGGCGGCACGGAGACGACGGCCGGAACCAGCACCGCCCCGGTCTGCTCGCCGGCGCAGGCCGAGAGCGCGAGCAGCAGGGCGAGCGCCGGCGCGCGACGCGCCTGCGCGCGGCCGCCCTGCCCAATTCCCGTTCCGCTCCGCGTCGTGCCGCCCATCATGCCGTTCAGCGCCGCAGCGCCCGCTCCCCATCCGTGCTCGCGCCGGCGATCGCCGTGGGCGCCTCCAGCACTTCGATCGTCTCCGGCACCGCGATGTCGAGGGTCGGCCCGCGACGGATCTCGACCACCCCGCGCACCCGCACCCGCGCGTTCCTGAGCCTGTCCGCACTCAAACCATGTTCGCGCATCCTGCGCCAAGTGCGTTTCGACACGGTGACCGTGAGCCCGTCCTCCCCCCGGGCCGCGAAGTCGAGATAGGTCCGGCTCGGGCGCTCGCCGACATGGCGGATCGTGCCCTGGACCACGACGAACCGCCCCGCCGCCGCGCGCAGGCCAGGACCGTCCGAGGCCTCGAGCGACGGCTGGTGCCAGAGCCCGAGTCCGGCCGTGCGCGCGGCCTCCTCGACGGCGAGCAGCCCCGGGCGGCACAGGGCGTCGCCCTCGCCGGCATCGACCTGGGCGAGACCGGCACCGACGAGGTCGGCCGCCAGGTCGACCGGTCCATCCGCCTCCGACAGGGCGTCGATGCGCAGGCGGCCCCAGCGGTCGGCCTCGCCGCGGGCGACGACGGTCAGCGGGCGGCCGCGCAAAGCCAGCAACCTCTCGGTCGCGGCCTTGGCGATCTCCGGGTCGTCGGGCCAGCGCACCGATCCGAGCACCGCGCGAGCGCCGGAGGCCAGCGCGAGCTCGCCGCGGGGCTCGACCGCGGACAGGGTCTCCGTCCGTCCGTCCCCGGAAAGGCACTCGGCCGTGCCGGATCGCGGCGCCGCCGCGACGCGGGCGGCCGAGGCGGCGAGCGCGCAGGCCGCGACCGCGAGCATCCGCCCCGTCCATCCCATCGCCACGACTCCCGCTCCGACGTCCGCTGCAGCATGCCCCGGATCGACGCGATCCGCACAGGGCGATCCGGCCACACCGGCGAAGCCGCGGTTGCCCAGTGGACTCGCACGGCGACGATGGTACAAACCTCCGGTACGTCTCCGTAGCTCAGCTGGACAGAGCACAGGTTTCCTAAACGCAAATTGGGCGCCGCATCGGGAAACCGCGCGGCGGATCCGCTCAAATTCGGGGAACGCTTCCGGTCCCGGCGATCCAGGTCGCCGGAATCCTGCCGATCCCGAGCCAAGCCCGCGCAGTGCCATGCGCAGGAAGGTGTAGAGACTAGACGGGCGGCACCTAAGGGCGCCTTCGGGCGCCTAGGGCGAAGGGATAGTCCAGGCCACGAACGCGGGCACCCGCCCGCGGCGGCGAAAGCCGAAGTGGTATGAAACCTGGGGTCGCAGGTTCGAGCCCTGCCGGGGACGCCACGCATTCCACCTGATGCGACGCGGCCGATCGCGGGACGATCGGCCGGTCCGCAACGGACGCTGCCGACGCGTTGGATCGATCACGGGGACCCTGCACCAGGCCGGGTCACTAACGCGGCGTGACGATCGTACCAGTGAAAACAACCGAGACCGGGAACCAGTTGCATTCGCAACTGTTGCTGCCGGGATCGTCCAACCCTGGGTCGATCCCTTGGTAGGACGTGCCCCACCCGTGACCGCAGGCGTCGACAGATCGGAACTCCGGCAGATCATCGCCGGCCTGACCGAAGGGGTGATCCTCGTCGAGCCCGATCAGCGCATCGTCTGGGCGAACGAGGCCGCGCTCGCCATGCACGGGGCCGAGAGCCTCGCCGAGCTCGGCGCGACGGTGGACGAGTACCGGGCCCGGTTCTCCCTGCGCTACCGCAACAACCGCCCACCGGACCAGTACCCGATCGAGCGGGTGGTGCGCGGCGAGACCTTCCACGACGTCATCGTCGACGTGCGCCGCACCGACCGGCCGGACGTCGACTTCGTCCATTCGCTCCGCAGCATCGTCGCGACCGACACGTCCGGGACGCCGAGCTGCCTCGCGCTGATCCTCCAGAACGTGACCCCGCAATTCGAGGCGGAGGAGCGGTTCGAGAAGACCTTCAACGCCAACCCGGCCCCGGCGGTGATCACCCGCCTGTCCGACCTGCGTCACGTCAAGGTCAACACCGGCTTCCTCGAGATGACCGGCTACACCCGCGACGCCGTGATCGGGCGCAGCGTCTACGAGGTCGACGTGCTCGCCGGCGCGCGCAGCCGCGACCTCGCGATCGCCCGCCTCAACGCCGGCACCACGGTCCCGCAGATGGAGGCCTGCCTCGGGCTGCCGGACGGCGGCACGCGGTTCGTGATCGTCGCCGGCCAGCCGATGGAGCTGGGCGACGAGCCGTGCATGCTGTTCACCTTCGCCGACCTCGAGCTGCGCAAGAAGGCCGAGACGGCGCTGCGCCAGAGCGAGGAGCGCTTCGCCAAGGCGTTCCAGCTCACGCCCGTGCCGACCATGCTGTGCCGGGCCGACGGCTTCGCGGTCACCGGCATCAACGAGGCCTTCACCCGGGTGTTCGGCTACGGCCAGGACAAGGTCGTCGGCCGCACGCCGGAGGAAATCGGTCTCTGGACCAAGGATGCGGCCCGTCAGCGCTTCGAATCCGCGGTGATCCGCACCGGCTCCGTCCTCGGGCTGGAGACCTGCCTGCACGCCCAGGAGGCCGGAGACCTCGATTGCCTCGTCTCCGCCGAGCGCGTCACCATCAACGACGAGGCGTTCGTGCTGGCGGTGCTGCAGGACATCACCGAGCGCAAGCGCTCCGAGCGCGACCTGTTCGTCGCGATCGAGGCGGTGATGGCCGACACCTCCTGGTTCAGCCGCGGCCTGATCGAGAAGCTCGCGAGCCTGCGCCACCCGGGCGAGGCGAGCGCCGAGGATCCGACCCTCAGCCTGACGGTGCGCGAGCGCCAGATGCTCGGCCTGGTCTGCGCAGGGCTGAGCGACGATGCCATCGCCAAGCGGCTGAACCTGTCACGCAACACCGTCCGCAACCACACCGCCGCGCTCTACCGCAAGCTCGGCCTGCACAAGCGCTCGGAAGTGATCGTGTGGGCGCGCGAGCACGGCCTGCCGGCGACCATTCCGACATGAATAAATCAGAATACCAGTAGTTTTATACCATTGCCTGTTCGATGGGTGTCACCATCTCCGAAGGATAAAGGCAAGACCAACAAGAACAGGGGCAGCAACCCGCCGCATCGAACCACATGCGATCTGTGCGGATCGCGCCCTCAGCTCGATCGGGCAGCCGCCGGCGACCTGCGCGCCGCGGCCGAGATCGAAGCGAACACGAGTTTTTTCGAAGTCCGACGCGACGTCCGGGTCCACGCGCATGCCGTAGCCGGGGCGACACGCCGCACACGTCTCCCACACCTCGAAGCAACAGGACGAGCATCATGGTCGATACGGATCGCGTCACGGGCGCAGCGAAAGAATTTGCGGGCAAGGCACAGGGCGCCGTCGGCGATCTCGTCGGATCGCGGAACGACTCGGTCGAGGGCCGCTTCCGCGAAGCCCAGGGGTCGGCCGAGAACCTCTACGGCCAGGCCAAGGACGCCGTCCGGCACGTCGCCGGCGAAGCCTCGGACTACGCCGAGGACGCCTACGAGAACAGCGGCCACTACCTCCGCCAGGGCCGTCGCGCCGTCAGCCATCAGGTCGAGGAAAGCCCCTTCGTCGCCCTGATGATCGCCGGAGCCGTCGGCTACGGCCTCGCCCTCCTCATCCATTCCCGCCGCTGACAGCCCTCGTCGTCGCGTCAAGTCTTTCGGAGCATACCGTGGCCACATCGTCCAACATTTCCGCCGCCCCCGTCGCGGCGAGCGCAGCCTCCACCGTCCACCTGCACCAGGCGTCCTGGGGCGCGATCTTCGCCGGCGCCGTCCTGGCGCTGGTGGTGCAGGTCATCCTGAACATGGTCGGCGTCGGCGTCGGCCTGTCCAGCGTCGGCTATCCCGCCGGTGACAACCCCGCCGCCTCGACCCTGTCGATGGGCGCCGGCGTCTGGTTCGTCGTGTCCGGCATCGTCGCGGCCCTCGTCGGCGGCTTCCTCGCCGGTCGCCTCTCGGGCAAGCCCGTCGCCGCCACCGCCGGCTATCACGGCCTCGTCTCCTGGGCGGTGAGCACCCTCGTCGTGCTGTACCTGCTCAGCTCCGCCGTCGGCGGCCTCGTCGGCGGCGCGTTCGGCGCGGTGACCAGCACCCTCGGCGGCGCCGGCTCGCTCGTCGGCGGCACCGTGCAGACGGCCGCCCAGGCCGCGGCGCCCTCGCTGTCCAAGATCTCGAACCCGCTCGATGGGATCGAGAACACGGTGCGCCAGCAGGCGGCCGGCCAGGACCCGCAGGCCCTGCGCGATGCCGCCGCCTCGGCGGTCCGCGCCCTGCTCTCGGGCGATCCGGCCCAGAAGGCCCAGGCCGAGAACCGCGCCGCCGACGCGCTGGCCAAGGCCCAGGGCATCCCGACCGACCAGGCCAAGACGCAGATCCAGGACTACGAGAAGCAGTACGACGCCGCCGTCGCCGACGCCAAGCAGAAGGCCAAGGTCGCGGCCGAGGCCGC
>NZ_JAKSYQ010000038.1:0-301 GCF_022829665.1 Methylobacterium sp. E-041
CGACCTGACCCATCCGAACCTCACTGTCTCCCCGCACGACGCCTGGGCCAGCAGGGAGGCGATTCAGATCCTGGCCGACCGGATCGTCCAAAATGTCGACGCCTTCGTCGCCGCCAAGCCGCAGAAAGTGGTCTAGGTCGACCTCTCCCGCCCCCGGCTGCGGGGGAGGGTGGGCCTCGCGTGAGCGAGCGGCGGGAGAGGAAAGCCACGTCTCCGGACGCCGCGCGGCCCCTCTCCCGACCCGCGTCGCAAGCCACCCTCCCCCGCAGAGGGGGAGGGAAGGCTGAGCGACCGACGAGCC
>NZ_JAKSYQ010000146.1:0-5892 GCF_022829665.1 Methylobacterium sp. E-041
GCCGTAGGCGAAGCCGCCGGTGCCGTACACGAGGGTGCGGTCGAAGGCGTAGCCGAGGCGACCGCGCACGGTGCCGAAGTAGTCGAGGCTGGAGAGGCCCGACGGGTTGTAGATCAGGTTGCCGGGCAGGATGCCGCCGCCGACGACGCCGGGGGTGGCCGAGAAGCGGTTGCGGTTCTGGCCGAAGTCGACGTACTGCGCGTCGGCCCCGATGCCGATCACGACGCACGCGCCCGGGGTGCACTGGGAGTTGTAGCCGACCTGGCCACCGCCGGTGACGCCGTCGTTGCCGCGGCTGCCGCCGAAGGCGAGCACGCCGCCGGTGTTGCCGCCGGCCGGGCCGGCGAAGATCGCGTTGCCGGGCGAGACGCCGACGACGGTGGCGCCGCGGCGATCGCTGGCATCGAAGCCGTAGCCGGCGTTGATACCGAAGTACGCGCCCGTCCAGGTGAACACCGGAACCGGGGTGAACACCGGCGGCGGGGCGCGACGCGGAAGGTCGGCGGCGGACGCGGCAGCGGTGAGAGCCGTGAAGGCTGCGAGGGACGTAAGGATCTTGTTCATATGTCGGGTGCCGATCGGTGTGCCTAGTTGACTGCTAGATACCCTTTTCCCGCGCAGTTGCTGTAGCGACTAAGACACACCTGCAATCCCTCTATTCTGATCCAATCACGCCCTCGCATCATGAGGCGCGCCCCGCCATCCGCACGCCTTCACGTAAGTCCCTGGTGGGCAAACAGCCCTGCTGTCTCGGCCTGGCTTTCCTGGGTCGCACTACGCGCGTTACCCCCAAAGTTCACACCCCGACTGACTGCCGAAGGGATCCGCTTCGAGGGCGCTGCAGTCGGGCGCCTGGCTGGCCCGTGGGCGCAGTTCGGTGCCACCGAATAGGTCGCCCAGCGCACGGCGCCGGAACGGCGTTCGCCGCCGCTGATGCTCGGGCCGGTCGTGGTTCACGCGGCAGCGCGGTGAGGCTCTTGCCCTTCCCGTCACGCCAGGCGCCAACCTCGGCATTCCGCCACCGCCCGTCGCCCAGGTGGGAGACCATGTGCCCATGCGGTCGTCCGCAGCCCTCGCAGGCGCCGCCGGCACGCCGGAACCGGACCATGGCCGACAGCTCGCGCCCGTCGATCGGGTAGGAACAGCGGTCTGGATAGCTCGGCGGCCATCGATCTGCCGGCTGTGGTCTGCGCCGCATTCGCGGTCGGCAGATCCGTCCCGAGCCGTCAGGTGGCGCTGGCCTCTGCTAAGGCCGCCAGGACGTCCGAGAGGTTCCTCTCGGCTCTCTCGTGGACACGGTCCAGGGCACGCTGGGCCGCGAGCGCGCCGGTGCCCCCGGCGGCGATCAGGGCCAGCATGTCCCGATACGTACCCTCGCCGCCCTCGCGATCGACGCGAAGCCTGGCCAGGTTGTGGATGGTGCGCGTCCGCAGGTTGTCGTCGAGCCCCCCCAGCAGGGTCCGAAATTCCGTATCGCGTGGCTGGCAGGTATAGGGGTCGATCATCAGGCCTGCCGCCTCGCGCGGATCATCCAGGCATCACGGTCCGCACGTGCCACGGCCAGCTCCATCTGCAATTCCTCGACACGGGCATGCATCTCGCCGGCATCGACGGCGGTCTCGATTAAGAGTTCCTGAGCCTCGGCGAGCGCCGCGCGCAATTCCGCGTTCTCGGTCGCGAACGCCAGGACCAGAGCCGTCGTCTCGTCGCTCATCCCTCAGCAACCCATCTGATCCACCGTGGACGCCGCCGCATCCGCGGCCAGCAGGTCGCTCGATCTGTTGCGACGGTCCTGTTTGCCCCTTCGAGCAGGGCCGCCGCCTACATTCCAGCCGACAACCTGCTCTCGCACCCTCGTGACCCGACGTTGGGCGGACCCAGTGCGTACACGGGCCGACAGGGTAAGGCGCAACCCGATTCCGTCAGCGGCTGCCGAAAATTATTTTCGACCTCTGACCGCGCACGCCATTTCGACTTTCATACTCCGGCCGGATCGTAGGGGCTCCATTCAACGGAGCCACGCCGATGCCTCTCGCGAGGGACGGCGCCTGAAGGACAACCGCAGTCGCTACGTGCCGCCGGATCGGGGCGATCCGAACGGCGCGGAGGTTGGCTGGAAGGCCCCGGCCACGTTCCTGGAGCGGGCTGCCGAAGGATCGGCCGCCGACTGGGAGTAGCGGGGGAGCACGAGGGGTTGGGTGCCAGCGGCTGATTGTGCGACGACCGTGTCGGGAGTCCATACCCCCGAGAGCGAGCGGGCTTCCGGCAACGGTGGCAGATCTGAGCGCCGAGGTTATCGAGCATCTGACGCTACATATGTCAGCGCTCCTCGGCATGTTGTGTTTCAACCGCCACAACGGTCTCTCAATAAAGAACCGCCGCGCGGAAGCGATATCAATTAAAGGCAATAAGAAGCGCGCCAGGTAGACACATCAGTATATTTTAGGCTTCTTGGACATGCTCACACCGTGAGCCCGGGATGGCGGTTCCGGAACGAAGCCAGGCGAAATGAAAGCGTCATGACGGGTCCGAGCAAGCGATACCCCTGGGAGAGCCCCTCCGAACTCGAAGCGCCTACGAATGTGACCTCCTCGACCGACACCCACCTGGCCAACGTGTTGAGGTTGGTCGGGCCTCTCGACGACATCGGTGGTGGAGGCGCTCCCACCCGTCGTTCCTCGCCACAGGATTGGTCGAAGCTGATCGAGCGGGTTCGGCATGCGGCCAATCACGCCCGCGAGGTCGAGGCGCAGGCTCAAGAACAGGAGCTGCGCGTCCAGGAGGTGCTCGACCGCGTCCGCGAAGATGTCCGCAACGCCGCCGAGCGGGTCCGAGTCGCTGAGGCGCGCACCGCTGAAATTCAGAGCCGTGCCGACGCCATGCTGAAGCTGGCCGACGAGAGGGTAAAGGCGGCCGAAGAGCGAGCGCGGATCGCGGAGGAGTGGCTCACACGCGTCTACGACACGATCGCGAGCGAGTTCACCCTTGAGCCGGATGTGAAGAGGACTGCGTGATGCCGAACTCAGCTCAGCGTCCTGCAATCACCGTCCGCCCGGCCGGACGTGATATCCCGGCCGACGATGCTTGGCGCAGCAGCTCCGAGCTGGCGGCCGGGCTGCCTTCCAACAGCAAGATCGTACCCCTCTTCGTGGAGCCGGGCATCTCACCGCCAAGGCTTGCGGATGTCGGTCCTGGCGAAACCGACTGGCCTGCCGCGCTCGACCTGATCCGCGACGTTGGAGACCGCGTGCGCCGGGCACGCGATTTCGCGCAGGAGGTGTCCCGCCAGTCTCAGTCGATCATTCGCCGTAGCCTCAAGCAGACCGAAGAGGCCGAACGGCGCGCCGAGGCTGCCGAAGCTTCAGCGGCCGCGGCCATCGCACGTGCCGAGAGGGCTGAGGAACTGGCTCGGCTGTCGGAAGCCAGGGCGAAGCTTGCAGAGAAGCAGGCAGAGGCCGCCAAGGCTGAAGAGGCTGAAGCTCAACTATGGCTCAGGCGCGTGCATGCTAGCCTCAAGGACGAGTTCAAAGACCTGACCGAAGATCCGACCTGACCGTATCAACTGCCGTGAGGTGGCAGGGCATCGAACCGAGCCTCCGGCCCACCGTGGGCATCGGCGGCCGAACGATGCGAATTCTCGCTGCCGCCCGGTCCAGTGGCGCCGAGCGCCCGCGCTCGTTCGAGACAGCGGGTTGTGAGCGGCCATGGTCGTCGCCGCGTCCTGGAGGAAGGCGGCGATGACCGCCCGGTCCGCCATATGCGCCGCCGTTCGGAGTGATGCCGCGAGCTGGCGCGGCGCACGGTCTGCGCAAGGCGGGCGCGCGGCGGAGGAGGGCGCCACGGAGGCCGAATGGAACGCCTGGTTCGGATGGGCTGAGGGGAGCCGCGAGCGCGCGACCTACCTGCGCGGAGCCGACCGAGCGAAACTCGCCGAGCGGGTCGCAGAGAGGGCAGCAGCTCGAATGTCCATCTCCGCTTCTCCTGAACCGGTGCGGGGTTCGGAGCGAAAAGATCAATCCGAAAAATGGCTTGGAGAAGTGATGGCTCCCCGAGCAGGACTCGAACCTGCGACAAGGCGATTAACAGTCGCCTGCTCTACCAACTGAGCTATCGGGGATCACGGGGGGTGATCTACACAGCGTCGGTACGGCGCGCAAGGGCCTCGGGTGGATGTTTTGCATTTCGCGCGGGCTGCCTCGGGCGGCGCGAATGGAACCTCGGCAGCAGCGTTGCGCCGGGGCCACGAGGCGGCCGCGCCACGAGGCTCAGGCTTCGCGTCGCGATGCCGGAGGACGCGCGGCGCCTGCGATCGATCGCCGGGGATGGGTCAAGGAAAAGTAGATGGGAGGGACGTGACGTGGAGGCCTCGCCCGGTTGGCCACAAGCGTGGTGGAACAAGGACTTACGCCTTCCAACCCCTTCGAAGGCCTCTATGAAGTTTTTAAGCTATTTGGCGGGTTTCCAAACCGCATCCCGCTGATCCGCGCCGTGGGAGCTTTCGCTAGCCGCGAATGCGAGAGCGCGCGAGCTGGCGTCGAGCGGCATCAGGTCGATGGCGATGACACTGGCTTCCGAGTAGCGCCAAAGCCGGTTGCCGGGCTGGCGCGAGGTTTTTGGCCACGGCGATCTGCGTCGCCTCGATCAGCGCTAGCGTGTCTTTGGTCGCCTCGGGTGCCTTACGGTCGATCACATCGCCCATCGGCTCGCAGGGGCTCCGCAGCCCTGCTACCATCTTACAACTTGTCCCGGAGCACCCTGCCGATGCGCTCGCTCGCCCTCATCCTGCCGATCGTCCTCAGCCTCGCCGTCCCGGCCGTCGCGCAGACGCCAGCCCCGTCCGCAGCGCAGGCCGCTCAGCGCGACCGGATGAAGAGCTGCAACGCAGACGCCGGCTCTCAGAAGCTCGCTGGCAGCGAGCGCAAGGGCTTCATGTCCGACTGCCTCGCCGGCAAGGCTGCAGCGCCAGCGAAGGAACTTACGCCACAGCAGGCCAAGATGAAAAGCTGCAACGTCGATGCCTCGGCCAAGAGCCTGAAGGGCGCCGAACGCCGGAGCTTCATGAGCACCTGCCTAAAGGGCTGACATCCAGATCAATGGCCGATACCCCTGACCAAAAAATCGAGGACTCCCCGCTCGGCGGCAGCGTCACCCGCGACGGCGTCACGGTGCAGGTTCATATCTACCGGTTCGCCGGCACCACGGACGAATGGACCCTAGAGGTCGTCGACCACGAAGGCGGGCACACAGCCTGGACTGGCACCTTCGTGAACGACGAGGACGCCTTCGAGGCTTTCGAGCATGCGATCGCCAAGGACGGGATCCACTCTTTCGTTGAGCAGCCAATGGAGCACTGACCGAGCACCCGAAGGCGACAGGCAATCTGAAATGAGCCTCAACGCCTGGATCGAAGACCAACCCCGAGCCGAAGCCCTCTCGTCCCGAAGCGATCCGACACGCCCTCACGGACTTGCTCACCGGCCAGGGCTACGTTCGGCACCACGAGGATCCTGGGCCGTGAATTGATCAAACTTCGTGCGTTTCGCTAGGCGAATGGGTCTGAGCGCGATTTGCAAGCTGCGCGGGATCAACTGCGGACGATATACTTTTCCTTCCGAGTGCTTCGTGAGGCCTTTTTGGCCTAATTGCTCGCCAGCTAACCAAAGCGTTGCCTGGATGCAACATTCCCGCAGCACCGCAGCGCCGTTGTGAATTCCACGTTGATCGCACGGATGTGCTGGCACACAGTGTTTTGGCACTGGGGGCATCGCAAAAGCGGGCCCGATGAGCCCGCACCAAAAAGCGGGCCGCAAAACAAGGTGTGACGCGATCGGCCCCGGCCCCGCGACCACACGATCCTCGGGTCTCGAAGCTTTTGGAGATATCTATGACGCT
>NZ_JAKSYQ010000067.1:0-68759 GCF_022829665.1 Methylobacterium sp. E-041
TGTGCTCTGCCGATCTCGGCGCTGCCGGCGGGAGAGTGATGCGGTTTCGATAGGTGCAGGACGGGGTCGGCGCACCCCCCTCCCCCCGCGGGCGGGGAGAGGGCGGTGACGCCCTCGACGTCGGCCCGGAGAGGCGGCAGCCGCCGGTGTGGGGGCGTATCCGGATGCGCCTCGTCCTGCCCGGCCCCCTGACCTTCGCTTCCGCGCGCCGCATGCACGAGGCGGTGCATGCCGCCCTCTCCCCGCGTGCGGGGAGAGGGGATGCGCACCCAGCTTGGCGCCATGTCCTGAGGACGGGCGGTCTCGTCGCCCTCACCACCGCCCTGTCGGCCTGCGTCGTCGGCCCAGACTACGCGCGCCCGTCCGTCGAGACGCCGCTGGCGTTCAAGCAGGGCGGCGCCCGCGAGGATTCGGTCGCCTTCGTCGCGTCGCGGAAGAACTGGCGCCCCGGCCTCCCCAACGACGCGGCCGAGCGCGGCGACTGGTGGCGGGTGTTCAAGGACCCGGCGCTCGACCGGCTGATCCGCCTCGTCGACGTCGACAACCAGAGCCTGCGCCAATCCGTGGCGAACTACCGGCAGGCGCGGGCGATCGTCGAGTCGGCCCAGGCCGCGCTCTACCCGACGGTCATCGGCGCCCCGAGCATCACCCGCTCGCGCACGCTCGGCTCCGAGCGCACCTCCGTGTCGATCCAGGGGCAGGCGAGCTGGGAGCTCGACCTGTTCGGCCGCATCCGCCGGACCATCGAGACCGAGGCGGCCCTGGCCCAGGCCGACGCCGCGACGCTGGCGCTGACGCGCCTGACCATCCAGGCCGAGGTGGCCAACAACTACCTGTCGCTGCGCTACGCCGATTCGCTGGTGCGGGTGCTCAACGCCAACGTCGAGAACTTCAAGCGCACGGTGGCGATCACCGAGAACCAGTACAATGCCGGCGTCGCCGCGCGCTCGGACGTGATCACCGCGCAGACGCAGGTGCAGACCACCCAAGCCTCGGCGATCGCCGCGACCCTCACCCGCGCCCAGTTCGAGAACGCGATCGCCACGCTCGTCGGCCGCCCGCCCTCGGAGCTGTCGCTGCCGGTGGCGCCGCTGGCGCTGGTGCCGCCCGCGGTGCCGGTCGGCATCCCGGCCGCCCTGCTCGAGCGCCGCCCGGACGTGGCCCAGGCCGAGCGCACCGTCCAGGCGCAGAGCGAGCAGATCGGCGTCGCGGTGGCCGCGCTCTATCCGACCGTGACGCTCTCGGCCTCGGGCGGGATCTCGGGGCTCACCAGCAACGGCCTGCTCTCGGCGGCCAACCAGGTCTGGGCGGTGTCGGCGGCCGGCAGCGAGGTGCTGTTCGACGGCGGCGCGCGCTCGGCCGCGATCACCGCCGCGCGGGCGGCCTACGACGCGGCGGTGGCGAACTACCGCCAGACCGTGCTCGCCGCCTTCGCCGACGTGGAGAACGGCCTCGTCGGCGTGCGCATCCTCGCCCGCCAGCAGGTGGCGCAGGACGAGGCCGTGACGCTGGCCCGCCGCGCCGTCGAGATCACCCTGAACGAGTACCGCGCCGGCACCCAGAACTTCACCACCGTCGTCACCGCCCAGGCGCTGCAGCTCAACAACGAGGTCGCGGCGCTGCAGGTGCGGCTCGCCCGCTTCACCACCGCCGTCGGCCTGATCCGGGCGCTCGGCGGCGGCTGGGACGCGCGCGCGCTGCCGAGCGATGCCGAGCTGAAGGGCCCGCGCCTGCCGATCGACCTGTCGCCGGCGGTGCACCCGGACGAGTAGCCGGCCGGCACCGGAGCCGGGCGCAGGAAAAAACGGTCGCGGTCCTGCGCCGCGCCCGTTCGGACGGCCCCGCGGCTGCGATGACCGAACCGTCGCGAGGCCAACGCGATTCTGACGGCAGCAAGGAAGGGCGCTTCGATGAGCAGGCAAGCGGTGACGGCGCCCGGCGCCGCGGCGGTCGGCCCCTACGCCCACGGCGTGCGGGCCGACGGGACGGTGTACCTGTCCGGCCAGACGCCCCTCGACGGTGCGACCGGGCGCTTGGTCGCGGGCGGGATCGAGGCGCAGGTGCGCCGATGCTTCGTCAATCTCGGCGCCGTGCTGGCGGCGGCCGGCCTCGGCTTCGAGGATGTGGTGAAGTGCACCGTCTTCCTGACCGACATGGCCGATTTCGCCGCGATGAACCGGGTCTACGCCGAGCACTTCACGGAGCCCTATCCGGCCCGCACCACCATCGGCGTCGCGGCGCTGCCGCTGGCGGCGCGGGTCGAGATCGAGATGGTGGCGCACGCGCCGCGAGCCTGAGATTTTACGCGCCGCGAGCCTGAGGACGCGCCGCGAGCCTGAGAATTTTACGCGCCGCGGGCCTGACGCCGTCAGGCGGCGCGCACCGTGGCGAGGAAGCGGTCGACCTCCGCGCCCAGGTGCCCGGATTGGCGCGACAGCGCGCTGGCCGAGGTCAGGACCTGGGCGGCGGCGGCGCCGGTCTCCTCGGCCGCGCTTGCCACGCCGGCGATGATGCTCGTCACCGCGCCGGTCCCCGTCGCCGCCTGGCCGACGTTGCGCACGATCTCCCGGGTCGCCGCGCCCTGCTCCTCCACCGCCGCCGCGATCGTCGTCGCCATCGCGTCGATGTCGCGGATGCGGCGGGTGATCGCGGCGATCGCCTCCACCGCCTGGCCGGTCGCGCCCTGGATCTGCGTGACCTGGCCCGCGATCTCCTCCGTCGCCCGGCCGGTCTGGGCGGCGAGCGCCTTGACCTCGGAGGCCACCACCGCGAAGCCGCGGCCGGCCTCGCCGGCGCGCGCCGCCTCGATGGTGGCGTTGAGCGCCAGCAGGTTGGTCTGGCCGGCGATGTCGGCGATCAGGCCGACGACGTCGCCGATCCGCCCGGCCGCCCGGCTGAGGGCGTCGACGAGCCGGACGGTGTCGTCCGCCTGCGCCACGGCGGCCTGGGCGAGGTCGGCCGAGCCGCTGACCTGGCGCCCGATCTCGGCCACCGACGCGCCGAGCTCCTCGGCGGCCGCCGCGACGGTGTTGACGTTCGAGGCCGCCTCCTCGGCCGCCGCCGCCACGGTGGCGGATCGGTCGGCGGTCTCCGACGCGGTCGCCGTCATCGTCCGGGCGGTGGCCTGCAGCTCGGTCGCGGAGGCGGCGAGCGTGCCGACGATCCCGCCGACCGCTTGCTCGAAGCCGTCGGCCACGGCGCGCATCGCGGCGGCGCGCTGCACCGCGGCGCTGGCCCGCGCCGCCTCGCTCTCCGCTTCGAGGGTGCGGGCGTGGATCAGGTTGTCCTTGAACACCTGGATCGCGGCGGCGATCGCGCCGACCTCGTCGCGGCGCCCCCGGCCGGGCACCGCCACGGTGGCGTCGCCCCCGGCGATCCGCCCCATCGCGGCGATGATGCGGTCGAGCGGCCGGGCGATGCCGCGCATCACGAAGGCGATGCCGCAGAGCGCGCAGAGCAGGGCGCCGGCGCAGACCGCCACCGTGAGCCGCAGGGCGGAGTCGTAGCTGAGGGCGGCGTCGGCGGAGGCGGCGTCGCCGCCCCGGTCGTTCAGGGCGGAATCCGCGTCGAGCACCTTCAAGGCCGCGTCCAACGGCATCCGCGAGCGGTCGAAGGCGGCGACCATGCGTGCCCTGTCGCCGTCCCGCGCGGCGGCGACGAGCTGGCTGCGCAGGTCGAGATAGGCGGCCCACTGCCCCTTGAAGCCGTCCCACAGGGCGGCCTCCTCCGGGCTCGAGATCAGCGGCTCGTAGGACGTCACGGCCTTCGCGATCGCCGCGAGGCGGGTGGCGCCGACCGCGTCGAGCTCCGCCGGCGGCTCGGCCGCCAGGACGTAGCGCGCGTCGACGAGGCGGAGGCGGGCGGTGGCGTATTTCAATTCGCCGAGCCAGCGCACGCTCGGCAGCCAGTTCGTCGCGATCTCGGTCGCGCTGGCGTTGACGGCGCGCAGCTTGGAGGCGGCGAACAGGCCCTGCCCGGCGATGCTGACGGTGAGGATGCCGATGACGGCGATCAGCGCGGCCTTGATGGTCAACCGCATGATGGGCCGGTCCTCGGATTGTGCGACTGAGGTCATCCTAGTGCGAAGGACTTAAATGACGCTGAATTCGAAGGCGTGCAATTGTTTGTCCTCGTTTCCTGTAAGATCTAAATTCAGGAGTGAAATAGAGAACGATAGCTCAACTGCTGGTGTGCAATCTTCCGGGCTGCAAGACTGCCGCGATCGCGACCGCCGCGATCGCGGCCGCCGCCCATCTCAGGCGCGTCGCAGGCGCAGCCCGAACAGGTGGAGCAGGCCCGCGAGCAGGGCGCCGTAGATCGCCGCGCCGGCGATCCCGAGGAGCGCCAGCACCGCGATCTCGCGGCCGCGCGGCAGGGCGGGCACGACGGATTCCGCCAGCGGCAGGCCGTAGACCGCCACCAGCGCCAGGCCGGCGCAGGCGAGCGCGACGCCGAGCACCGTGAGGCCGAGCGTGCGCCCCGGCGCGGTCCAGCCGCGGCGCCAGGCGAGGGCGACGAGCAGCGCGAGGTTGACCCACTGGCTGATCGCGGTGGCGAGCGCGAGCCCGGCGACGCCGTAGGGGCCGGTGAGCCAGAGCTTGAGCACGACGTTGACGGCGATGGCGGTGAGCGAGGCCCAGAGCGGCGTCCGCGTGTCCTGCCGGCTGTAGAAGCTCGCCACCGCCGAGCGCACCAGCACCACCGCCGGCAGCGCCAGCCCGTAGGCGGCCAGCACCGAGGCGGCCCGCGCGGCATCCTCGGCCGAGAAGGCGCCGCGCTGGAACAGGGCGGCCATGGTCAGGCCGGGCAGCGTCAGGAAGGCCACCGTGAACGGGGCCGAGAGCGCGAGCGAGAACCCGGCGGCGCGGTTCTGGGCGGCGTGCGCCCCGGCGACGTCGCCGGCCGCGATCCGCCGGCTCATCTCCGGCAGCAGCACCGTGCCGGCGGCGATGGCGATGACGCCGAAGGGCAGCTGGTAGAGCCGGTCGGCGTACCACAGGGCCGAGACCGCGCCGGTCGGCAGCCAGCTCGCGATGATGGTGTCGGCAAACGTCGCGATCTGGAACCCGGCCGCGCCGATCACCGCCGGCCCGAGCACGGTGAAGAACCGGCGCATCGCCGGATCGCGGACGGCCGGCGCGGTGAGCCGCGGCGCGACGCCGGCCCGCCGGCAGGCCCACCACAGCAGCCCGAACTGCAGCACGCCCGAGACCGCGACGCCCCAGGCGGCGGCGTGCGCCGCGTCGGGGAACAGGAAGGCCAGCGCGAACGCCGCCAGCATCGCGAGGTTCAGCAGCACCGGCGCGCCCGCCGCCACGGCGAAGCGGCGCTGCGCGTTGAGCACGCCGGAGAGCAGCGTCACCAGCGTCATGAACAGCAGGTAGGGGAAGGTGATGCGGGTGAGCGCCACCGCGAGGTCGAAGCGCTGCGGATCCTGCGAGAAGCCCGGCGCCAGCGCCCGCACCACCCACGGCATCAGCGGCAGCGCGAGCGCCAGCAGCGCGATCTGCACCGCCAGCATCAGCGTGAAGATCCGGTCGGCGAAACGCTGCGCCGCGCCGTCCGCGCCGGCCTCCGACAGCCCGGCATAGGCCGGCACGAAGGCGGTGTTGAACGCGCCCTCGCCGAAGATCGCGCGGAAATGGTTCGGCAGGCGGAAGGCGACGACGAAGGCGTCGGCCATCGGCCCGGCCCCCATCACCGCCGCCATCACCACGTCGCGGCCGAAGCCCGTGACCCGCGACACCAGCGTCCAGCCCCCGACGGAGAGGATCGCGCGGATCACCGGTTCGTCCCGAATGCGAGTGCCGTCACGCCGCCCACCGTTGCTGAAGCCCGGCGGAGGCTTACGGTCGCGGCCGCCGGCAACGCAAGCGTGCGGCCGCTAGGGCCCCGTCACGCCAGGGTCTCGCCGCGGATCGGCAGGCGGCGGTGGCGCTGGCCGGTGGCGTGGTAGACCGCGTTGGCGATCGCCGCGTTGACGCCGATGATGCCGAGCTCGCCCAAGCCTTTCAGGCCGAGCGGGTTCACCTTCCGGTCCTCGTCGGGGACGAACAGGACTTCGATCTCGGGCGTGTCGGCCGCGGTGGGGACGAGGTATTCGGCGAGATCCGCGTTGCGGTAGTGGCCCCGGTCGAGCACCGTCTCCTCCAGCAGCGCCGAGCCGAGGCCCCAGATCATGCCGCCGGCGAGCTGGCTGCGGGCGGTCAGCGGGTTGAGGATGCGCCCGGCCGCGAACGCCCCGAGCAGGCGCGAAACCCGGATCTCCCCGGTCTCGGCGTGGACGCGGACCTCGGCGAACTGCGCGCCGAAGGCCCAGGACAGGCGCTCGCCGTCGCTGCTGAGGGTGATGTGGCCGGCCCGCAGCGCGTCGAGGCGCTTCGCGCCGCCGCCCTCGGGGACGAACTCGGCCAAGGTCTCGATCCCGGCGGGGTCGAGCCGGGCGACCGCCTCGTCGAGCGCCACGCCGCCGCCGTCGGCCCGCGCCAGCCGTCGGCCGACGAGGCGCAGGCGCGCGGGGTCGGCGCCGGCCAGCGGCGCGCCGGCGGCGGTGCAGGCGGCGGCCAGCCGCGCGCGCAGCTGCTCGCAGGCGAGCGCCAGGGTGCTGAGCAGGCTCGTCGTGGTCGAGGAGCCTCCCGAGATGCCGGCCGGGGGCAGCGCGGTGTCGCCGAGCCGCACCGTCACCGCCGCGATCGGCACGCCGAGCCCGTCGGCCGCGGCCATCGCCAGCAGCGTGGTGATGCCGTTGCCGATCTCGTGGTGCGCGGTCTCGACGGCGACGCGGCCGTCGGGTCGAAGCGCGACGCGCATCGTCGCGGGGGCGATCTTCACCGGCCGCACCGAAGTGGCGCAGCCGAGCCCGACCCGCCAGGCCCCGTCCCGCATCGCGCCGGGGCGGGGGATGCGGCGCGACCAGCCGAAGGCCT
This sequence comes from Methylobacterium sp. E-041, assembly GCF_022829665.1. Classification (NCBI taxonomy): domain Bacteria; kingdom Pseudomonadati; phylum Pseudomonadota; class Alphaproteobacteria; order Hyphomicrobiales; family Methylobacteriaceae; genus Methylobacterium; species Methylobacterium sp. E-041. Next base: position 6,927 of record NZ_JAKSYQ010000067.1, read on the forward strand.
CGGCGCCGGCATCGAAGCAGGCCATCAGCGGACGCGACGAGAACGGCTTGCCCGAGACCGGGTCGGTCACCGTGTCGTTGCGCCGGCGCAGCGCGATCGGGTCGAGGCCGAGCGCCCAGGCCATCTCGTCGACCGCGCTCTCTAGGGCGAACAGGTAGGGCACCTCGGGCGGCGCCCGCATCGGGCCGGGCGTGTTGCGGTCGACCCGCACGGCGCGCTCGTCGGTGCGGATGTCGGGGCAGGCGTAGAGGCTCGCCGTCACGTCGGTGCCCTCCATCGCGAAGGCGTCGAAGCGCGAGGTCGTCATCGCCGCCTCGTGCACCAGGGCGGTGAAGCGCCCGGTGCGGTCGGCGCCCAGGCGGAGGTCGTGGCGCGTCTCCGGGCGGTGGTTCGCGATGGTGAAGCCCTGCCGCCGGGTCGGCACCAGCGCGACCGGGCGGCCGAGGTCGCGGGCGGCGAGGGCGACCAGAGCCGTGTGCTGCGACAGCGCGAGCTTCGAGCCGAAATGGCCGCCGATCGGCCCCGACACGACGCGGATGTCGGCCGGGTCCATGCCGAGCTGCGCGGCGAGCCCGTGCTGGAGCGCGCCGACGTAGCGCGAGGGCTCGTGCACGGTGAGCCGGCCGCCGTCCCAGGCGCAGGCGGTGGTGAACAGCTCCATCGGGTTGTGGTGCTGCACCGGCGTCTCGTAGCGCGCCGCGATCCGCATATCGGCCCGGGCGAGCGCGGCGTCGGCATCGCCCCGGCGCGGATCCGCGTGCTCGGGCTTCAGGTCGGCCAGCCGCACGGTCTCGGCGCCGGCCTCGTCGAAGGTGGCCGCGAACGGCGCCTCCGCGTAGGCGACGCGGACGCGGGCGGCGGCCTCCTCGGCCGCGCCCTGCGTCTCGGCGACGACGAGGGCGACGATCTGGCCGGCATAGGCGACCTCGTCCGAGCCGAGCGGCAGGTGCGCGCTGTTGGCGTAGCCGCCGGCCATCAGGTGCTTCACCGGCGCGATCCGCCCGGCGAGGTCGCGATGGGTGAAGATCCGCAGGCAGCCCGGCGTCGCCGCGGCGGCGGCCAGGTCGAAGCCGCGGATGCGCCCGCGCACGATCGTGCTGGTGACGAGCGCGGCGTGGGCGCGCCCCGGCAGGGCGACGTCGGAGGAGAACCGCGCCCGGCCCGTCACCTTGGCCGGGCCGTCGACCCGCACCTGCGGGCGCCCGAGCAGGCCTTCCTCGGCACCGGCCTGGGCCGGGTCGGCGATCGGGTGGTCCATCGGCGCGCTCCACTTCGCTTCGGTCCGGGACCGTTCGGGAAGAGGTGTGCCGCGCGCGCCGGCCGGCAAGGCTTTCGCCGTGGCCCGCGGCGATCCGCGCTCAGGTCGCGGCGCGGTCGCGCGGCAGCAGCTTCTGGATGACGTTCCAGTACGAGACCGGCACGAGGCGCTCGATCAGCGCGATCAGCTTGGCGTCCGAGCCGACGAGCACCCGGCCCTGCCGGCGCTCCACCGCCGCCAGGATGATCTCGGCCGCCCGCTCCGGGGCGAGCTTCAGCATCCTGTTGGCGGCGGCCCGGCCGCGGGCGGCCTCCTCGGCGGTCATGTGCGCGGGCAGGCGGGCGCTGTCGGCGACCGAGGTGGCGACGCCGCCCGGATGCACCACGGTGACGCCGATCGCGGTGCCGGCGAGCTCGTGCCGCAGCGCCTGCGAGAAGCCGCGCACCGCGAACTTGCTCGCGGAATAGGCGGTCTGGCCCGGCGGCGCGATCAGCCCGTAGAGGCTCGACAGGTTGACGATCCGCGCTTCCGGCTGCGCCCGCAGCAGCGGCAGGAAGGCGCGGGTCATCCGAACCATGCCCCAGAAGTTGATCTCGAACAGCCATTCGAAATCGGCCTCCGTCACGTCCTCGAAGGTGCCGCCGAGCGCCACGCCGGCATTGTTGATCAGCACGTCGAGGCCGCCATGGGCCGCCTCGACCGCGGCCGGCAGCGCGGCGATGGCGTCGCGGTCGGCGACGTCGAGGGGGTGGCGGCTGATGCGGACCCGGTTCGTCGCGATCAGCCGCTCGGTCTCCTCCAGCCCGGCGACGTTGCGGTCGGCCAGCGCCAGGTTGCAGCCGCGCGCGGCCAGCCCCACCGCCAGCGCACGGCCGATGCCGCTCGCCGCGCCGGTGATCAGGGCCGTGCGGTTCTCGAGGTTCCAGTTCGGCATGGGGGCTCGCTGCATGTTTGGTGGATGAAACGCGCGGTCCACTTCCCCTCCCCCCTCTGCGGGGGAGGGTGGCCCGCGAAGCGGGTCGGGAGAGGGGAGCGCCGCATCCGGCACTGTCGCTCCCCTCTCCCGACCCTCGCGTGAGCCGAGGCCCACCCTCCCCCGCACCCAAGTCGGGCCTGCCCGACTTGGGCACACAGGGTGCGGATCTCGGGCAAGCCCGAGATCCGTCGGGGGAGGGAAGGGAGGCTCACGCCGCGCGCTTGGCCGCCTCGCGGCGCGAGAACCGCATCGTGCCGTCGTCGAGGCGGCCGAACTTCAGGGCGGCGGTGTCGAGGATGTAGTTCTGGTGCAGCTTCCACGGCTTGGTGTCGGCCTGCTTCGGCAGCAGGTGCGCGGCGCGGGTGACGTAGCCGGAGGTCAGCGGCAGGGTCGGCTCGGTGTTGAGCCGGCCGGTATCCGCCAGGGGCTCGCAGCGCGCGAAGCCGTTGGCGTCCATGTGGTTGATGAGCCGGCAAAGGTAGCGCGCCGTCAGCTCGCTCTTCAAGGTCCACGAAGCGTTGGTGTAGCCGATCGTCACCGCGAAGTTCGGCACGCCCGACAGCATCATGCCCTTGTACAGGAACGTGTTCTCCGGCTCGACCGCACGGCCGTCGACGGAAAGCGTCATCCCGCCGATCATCTTCATCCGGAGGCCCGTGGCGGTGACGACGATGTCGGCCGGCAGCGTCTTGCCGGAGGCGAGCCGGACCCCGTCCTCGGTGAAGCTGGCGATCGTGTCGGTCTCGACCGAGGCGGCGCCGGAGCGGATCGCCTTGAACAGGTCGCCGTCCGGCACGAGGCAGAGGCGCTGGTCCCACGGCTTGTAGCTCGGGGTGAAGTGCTTGGCGACGTCGTAGTCGGGGCCGAGCTGCGCGCGCACGCCGTCGAGGATGCGCTTGGTCATCGCCGCCGGCTTCTTGCGCGCGAACTGGTAGAAGAAGATGCCGAGCGCGACGTTCTTCGCCCGCGTCAGCCGGTGGGCGAGGCCGGCCGGCAGCTTTTCGCGCAGCCAATGCGCGATCCTGTCCCGGCTCGGCAGGGCGACGATGTAGGTCGGCGAGCGCTGCAGCATCGTGACGTGCTGCGCGGTCTTGGCCATCGCCGGCACCAGCGTCACCGCGGTGGCGCCCGAGCCGATCACCACCACGCGCTTGCCGTCCCAGGACAGGTGCTCGGGCCAGGCCTGCGGGTGCACCACCGGCCCGGCGAAGCGCTCGCGCCCGGGAAAGTCCGGGCTGTAGCCGTGGTCGTAGGCGTAGTAGCCGCTGCACACCGACAGGACCGCGCAGGTGTAGCGCACCGGCTCGGCGGCTTCGCCGACCTCGGCGTCGAGGGTCCACAGGGCCGCGGCCGAATCCCAGGCCGCCCGCACCACCCGGGTGCCGAAGCGGATCTTTTGGTCGATGCCCTCGGCCTGCGCGGTCTCGCGGACGTAGCTCAGGATCGAGGCGCCGTCGGCGATCGCCCGGTCGCTGCGCCAGGGGCGGAAGCTGAAGCCGAAGGTGTAGAGGTCGGAATCCGAGCGCAGGCCGGGATAGCGGAACAGGTCCCAGGTGCCGCCGATCGCGTCGCGGCTTTCCAGGATGGCGTAGGTCTTCCGCGGGCACTCGGTCTGCAGGTAGTGCCCCATGACGATGCCGGAGAGCCCGGCGCCGACGACCAGCACGTCGAAATGCCGGGCGGCGTCCGCGGCGGAGGCGGGCGCCCGAAGCGGACTCGTAGGGGGCGAGGCGTCGTTCATGGCGTCGGGCTCCGGCGGTTTCGCGCGTCGCCCCGATTTAAGGTGGACACCTTATAGACGTCAACGGGCTACCACCGTAAAATGCATCTGGCGCGAAACGTGATGGTGCCGGGCGCGCCCCGCGCTCGGCGGATCGCAGGCCGGATCAGGGTGCGGGTGGATCGATGGGGCGGCCAAGTCGGACGGCGGGCCTGAGGCGATGAGGGCGGGGCGATGAGGACGGGCCCTGCGGCGCGCGCGAAGGATCTGCCGAAGGGCGTTGCCGGGGCCGCGGGCAGGAGCGGCGCGACGCGCGTCGCGAAGCCCGGCACGCGCGACCGCGTGCTCGCGGCCTGCCGCGACCTGTTCAACGAGCGCGGTCCGGCCGCCGTCACCACCGCCGAGATCGCCGCCGCGGTCGGCATCAACGAGGGCAATCTCTACTATCACTTCCAGCGCAAGGAGCAGATCCTGGAGGCGCTGTTCTCGGCCTTCGAGCAACGGCTCGAGGCGGTGGCGACGGCCTACGCGACGCAGGCGGGCGAGGCGCGCTACGCCCCCTACCTCGCCGGCTGGTTCACGCTGATGTGGGAGTGGCGCTTCTTCTACCGCGACGGCGGCACGATCTTCCGGCTCGCGCCGGCCCTGCGGCCGCGGCTGAAGACGGTCAGCGATTCCGGCCAGGACCACGTCCGGCAGGCGCTCGCCGGGATGAAGGCGGCGGGCCTGCTCAGGGCCGGCCCGGCGGAGACCGAGCACCTGATCGTCAACGCCTGGATCGTCTCGACCTACTGGATCGACTACCTGCGCTCGCGCCGCGGCCTCGGCGAGGTCCGGCGCGAGCACCTGGATTGGGGCGCGGCCCAGGTGGCGAGCCTGTTCCGGCCCTACCTGACCGAGGCCGGTCTCGCCGCCGCCGCGCTGGCTTGAGCCGCCGGCGGCTCAGGCCGCGCGGTAGCGCTCCGCCGCATGCGGCCGCCCGAGATTGGGCAGCATCGCCTGGCGCCCGGCCTCGTAGGCGCTCCACTGCCCGGCATCGGGCAGCGGCGGGATCGTCACGGTCTCGCGCCGGTCGAAGCCGACGAGGGCGGCGTCCACCAGCTCGCCGACCTCCATGACGTTGTCGAGGGTGTTCACGTCGGCGCCGGAGCGCTCCCAGATCTCGGTGCGGGTGGCGGCCGGCAGCACCGCCTGGACGTGCACCCCCTTGGGCCCGAGCTCGAGATGCAGCCCCTGGCTGAGATAGAGCACGAAGGCCTTGGTCGCCCCGTACACCGACATGCCGAGTTCCGGAGCGAGGCCGACGACCGAGCCGATGTTGATGATCGCGCCGGTGCCGGCCCGGACGAAGCGCGGCGCCGCGGCGTTGGCGAGCCGCGTCAGCGCGGTGACGTTGAGGGCGATGAGGGCGGCGAGCGGACCGGGATTCTGATCGACGAAGGGCCCCAGCACCGCCGCGCCGGCATTGTTGACGAGCACGCCGATGCGCGCGTCCTCACGCAGGCGCGCCTCGACGCGGGCGAGGTCGGCCTCCACGGTCAGGTCGGCCTGGACCACGTCCACGGCGATTCCGGCCTCGCGCCGCAGCCGGTCGGCGAGGGCTTCGAGGCGCTGCCCGTCGCGGGCGACCAGCACGAGGTCGTGGCCGCGCCGCGCGAAGCGGTCGGCATAGGTGGCACCGATCCCGGACGAGGCGCCGGTGACGAGAACTGCGGGCTTGGTGGACATGGCCGATCTCTCCTGCTCGAACATGATGATCATCATGTATAAGTGGACATGATGACCATCATGGTCTGCGTCAAGCGCGGTGATCGGGGCCGGTGTGAGGTGGCGCACAGGGCGCGGTTTTCACCGGATCGGATGCGAGCCGGCGGCTCAGCAAGCCGACGTCATGCGCCGCGACCGAAGCGGAAGCGCCTCTCCCTCCCCCCGACGGATCTCGGGCCTGGCCGAGATCCGTACCCCGTGTGCCCAAATCGGGCGGGCCCGACCTGGGTGCGGGGGAGGGTGGCCCGCGAAGCTGGTCGGGAGAGGGGAGCGCGCTGTCCGGATATGGCGCTCCCCTCACCCGACCCTCGCTGACGCGAGGCTCACCCTCCCCCGCAGAGGGGGGAGGGAAGTTGGGGTGTATTCACCGTCGCCTGGATGGATGAAGGCTGTTGCCCGTCTGAGCCGGGGGGCGGATCAGCGATGCGCAGAGACGGGTTTGCTGGCCGAGCCCTGTTCCGCGCCGCGCGGGCGGAACGCCCGGCTGCCGAGAGCGAAGAAACCCACGGCCCCGCCGATGACGACGCCGACCAGCAGAAGGAGGAGATTCGTGTCGGGCATCGCTCAACTCTCGCTCTGGATGAACCGAATGACGAACTGCCCGGAGGCGGGCAGCGCGGCGCCGAGGAGCATCCACCAGATGGCTTCGCCCTGCGGCCAGTTGTGATCCTTGACGTAGGGTACGATGAAGGCGGCACCTACGATAGCGATCCCCAGCATGTTCGAGAAGCTGCCATAGAGCTTGATGTGCTCATTCCAACGCTTGGCCTCGAGCTTCCTGAGATCGGGCTCGAGTTCGATCCGCCTCCGCCGATGCGAGAAGTACAGTCGCAGAGCCGCGGCCGCAAAACCGGCCAGGGCGCCGAGAAGGGGAAGGGCCAGCCTGGTTCCGGTTCGGTCGGCGATCCAGTTGGCCGAGCCGTCGAGGAGACCTGCGAGGTCGCCGGGCATCGATTTCCCCTCGGAGACCTGCGCCGGGAAACGGGCGCTCCCGACCGGCGGGACAATGTGCGTCGTAGGCGGATGGACGCCGCCGTCGCCAAGCTTGGACGCGGCCCGTTGGTCGACCTGCACCGGCCGTGCGATCGAACGCCACGAAAACGGCCGGTGCTGGACGCCTCGGGGCGGGACGACGCCTGTCAGGGGTGGCTTCCCTCCCCCGCGCCCAAGTCGGGCCTGCCCGACTTGGGCACACGGGGTTGCGGATCTCGGGCAAGCCCGAGATCCGTCGGGGGGAGGGAAGAGGCGGTGGCGTGATCGTCCAAGAGATGGGTGAAGGCCGTCGCCGATCCGGGACGTGGCGCCGCGAGGTGCGACGCCCGGCCCGCCAAGCGGCGACCTCCGCCACGCCGCCTCAGGCGGTGGCTTCGCCGTACAGCGTCTCGACGTGTTCCCAGTTCACGAGGTTCTCCAGGAACGCCTTGAGGTAGTCGGGGCGGCGGTTGCGGTAGTCGATGTAGTAGGAGTGCTCCCACACGTCGACGCCGAGGATCGGCTTGGCGCCGTGCACCAGCGGGTTCTCGCCGTTCGGGGTCTTCATGATGGCGAGCTTGCCGTCCTTGACCGCGAGCCAGGCCCAGCCCGAGCCGAACTGGCCGATGCCGGCCTGGATGAAGTCCGCCTTGAACTTCTCCGCGCCGCCGAGATCCTCGTCGATCTTCTTGGCGAGGCTGCCCGGGATCGCGCCGCCGCCGTTGGGCTTCATCCACTGCCAGAAGTGCAGGTGGTTGAAGTGCTGGCCGGCATTGTTGAACAGCGGCTGGTTGTTGCCGTAGCTCGCCGTGACGATCTCCTCGACGCTCTTGCCCTCGAGACCGGTGCCCTCGAGCAGCTTGTTGCCGGTGTCGACGTAGGCCTTGTGGTGCTTGTCGTGGTGGAACTCGAGGGTTTCCTTCGACATGTACGGGGCCAGCGCGTCGTAGGCGTAGGGCAGTTCCGGCAGGGTGAAGGTCATCAGATTCTCCGTCTTGTCGAGGTCTTCTGGACGGGCGTGCGGAATCGCGCCGCGCGCCGCGCTCGACGGGGTAACGACCGGAAGGTAAGTCGGTGCCCCCGCCGCGGCAACGCCGGAACCGGCACGAAGCCCGTGGAAACCGCCACGCCGCGGGGCCGACTCCGGGTCGCCGGCGTTTTGCAAAACGCCGGCAAGGTCTTACTACGATCCTGGCGTATCCGGCCCCGACTTCGAGAGTTCCATGATCATTGCGCTGTTCGCGCTCAGTGCCGCGATGGTGATCGGCGGCGTCGTCGCCGTGATCCAGGGGTTCCCCTTCGTCCGCCTGGAGAGCGGGCTCTCCATGGTGATCGCGGGCGCGACCGTCGCCTCGGCCGGGGCGGTGCTCTCCGGCCTCGCGGTGGTGGCGATGGGCCTGCGCCGGGTCGCGCACGCCTTCGACGCCCGCCGCATCGTCGACGCCGTCAGCACGATGCAGGACGGGGTCCGCCTGCCCCCGGCGGCCCCCGCGCCGGCGTCCCTCGCGGTCCCGGCCGCGCCTGCGCCGACCGACCCGGCGCCGACCCGCCCGATGCTGCCCAACGTGCTGGTGCCGGCCGCCGGCGCCGGCCTGCTCGGCGGCCAGAGCCGGACCGATCCGGTCTTCACGGAGGGCTACGCCGAGCCGTCGATCCCCGAGCCTTCGATGCCGGAGCCGGCCGAGGCCCATGCCGAGCCGGCGGTCCCGCACCCCGAACCGGCGGTCCCGCACCCCGCGGCGCACGAGCCGGAGCCCGCCGCCCCGATGCCGGCCGAGGCGCAGGCCGAGCCGGAGCTGCCGCTCCCCGGCCTCACGCCGCCGGAGCCGGAGCCGGCCGCGCACGTCCCGCCGCCCCCGCCTCCGCCCGCCCCAGAGCCGGAGGACGACCTGTTCGCCCCGACCGAGCCGCCGGCCCTGCGCCGGAGCCTCGATGCCGAGCCCGCGCGGGAGGCCCCCGAGCCCGAGCCGGACACCCGCGAGGTCGTCGGCCGCTACGCCTCGGGCGGCAACACCTACGTGATGTACGCCGACGGCGCGATCGAGGCGGACACGCCGCAGGGCCGCTTCACCTTCGCCTCCCTCGACGAGCTGAAGGCCTTCGTCGAGGGCGGCGGCGAAGCCGGCAGCCGCGGCGCCGCCTGAAGGCGTTTCGCGCGCTCTCCCTCCCCCGCAGAGGGGGAAGGGGCACGTGCCCGTGCGTCAGCCCGGCGGGTCGAGGCTGGCGTTCCGCACCGGAAGCGGGGCCAGCATCGTGAGGGCGAAGCCGCCGGGGGCGTAGAGGGTCTCGACCTCGGCCTGCACCTGCGTCGTCAGCACCCGCTGCAGAAGACGCGAGCCGAAGCCCTGGCGGCGGGGCGGCTCCACCGCCGGGCCGCCGCTCTCGCGCCAGGCGAAGCGCAGCATCCCGGCCGGGCCGCCCGGCAGGACCGCCCAGGCGACCGAGATCCGCCCGCGCCGGTTGGAGAGCGCGCCGTACTTGGCGGCGTTGGTGGTGAGCTCGTGGATCGCCATGCCGATCGGCACCGCGATCTCGGAGGGCAGCGCCGTGTCCGGCCCGTCGAGCACGATGCGGCCGTCGAGGGCCCCGTCCGCATCGGCGGCCTCGCCCTCGCCCGCCTGCGCCTCGGCGTAGGGGCGCAGCTCGCTCAGCAGCAGCGTGCGCAGGTCCGCCGTCTGCCAGGTCGCCTCGGTGAGCACCGAATGGGTGTGGGCGAGCGATTTGATGCGGCCGACGAAGGCTTCATAGAAGCTCTCGATGCTGGACGCCGTCCGCGCGGTCGAGCCGACGATCGCCTGCACCGTCGCCAGGGTGTTCTTCACCCGGTGGTGCAGCTCGCGGATCAGCAGCGCCTGCCGCTCCTCGGCCAGGCGCTGGTCGGTGACGTCGGCGACGAGGCCGATCAGCCGCCGCGGCAGCCGGTTCGGGGCGTCGCGCTCGAAGCGGCCGGCGAGGTCGATGGTGCGCCACGCGCCGTCGCTGCGGCGGCGGATGCGGCCCGTGGTGTGCAGGATCGCGTCGTCGCGCAGCGCCTGCGAGATCGCCAGCCGCACCGCGGCGCGATCGTCCGGGTGCAGCGTATCGCGAAGGAACTCGGTCTTGCCGATGGTGCCGTCCTCGGGCGCGTGCCCGAAGATCTCGAACATCCGTTCGTTCTCCCAGATCGCGTGGTCCTCGAGCATGTGCCACTCGAAGATCCCGAGCCGGGCGACCGTGGTCGCGACCCGCAGGCGCTGGTCGCGGGCGGCGAGCCCGTCGCGGGCCTCGACCCGCGTGGTCACGTCCTGCACCACGCCGACCATGCCGGTGCGGCGCCCGTCTTCGGCGTGGACCGGGCGGCCGCGCACGTCGACGATGATCTCGCGCCCGTCCGCCTCCCGCGTCAGGCGGGTCTCGAAGCGGTAGGCGCCGTCGCGCGCCATCGCATCCCGGACCACGGCCTGGATCCGGTCGGGCTCGCCCGCGGAGAGGCCGGCGCGCAGGATGTCCCAGGTCGCGGAGGAGCCGGGGGGATGGCCGAGGATCTGCGCGGCGCGGCGCGACAGCACGAGGCGGCCGGTGCTCCGCTCCCAGCGCCACTCGCCGAGGCCCGCCGCGGCGAGGTCCTGGCGGTTCTCCTCGGAGCGGGCCGCCTCGTCGGCATCCACCGCCTCGACGACGAGGACGGTCCCGCCGGCGCCGGAGCGGCGCACCCGCACCTCGAAGCCGCCGTCGGCATGGAGCCAGGGATGGATGCCGTCGGCGATCCGGCCGCCGCCGACGAGGTCGGCGGCCGGCCGCCCCGCGAGCGCGCCGGGTGGGTGGCCGAGCAGGGCGCAGAGCGCGGGGTTGGCGTCGCGCAGGCGCGCGCCGTCCTGCGACAGCACGGCCAGCCCGATGGCGGCCTCCTCGAAGGCCGCGCGCCGCGGGTCGTCCGCCGGGCCGTGATCGTCCCTGTCGGTCACACCGTCCCCTCGAACGCGCGGTCGCGCCGTCTCGAAAAGCGTCGCCCCGACGGAGGCACCGAGCGGGCGCCCGACAGGAGCGCGCCCAAGATGGGGCCGGGGCCGAAGCGGGGCAAGTCGCCCGGCGGCGCCTGCGGCTTCGACAACAGCTTAGTTGACCCCGTCGCCCCGGCCGATCCTCGAAGAAAGCCGCCGAACGCCGCCCGAGGCCGCCGCGAGGATCGTGCGGGTCGCCTGCGCCGGGCCCGCCGGCGCTTTCCTCCGGCACCCGGTGGCCGGCCCCGCGACCTCACGCATCGTCGCCTGCGGACGGGGCCTCAGCCCGGCGCGACGCGCGCGAACTCGAGGTAGGTCGGGCGGCGCCCGGCCGCGATCGCCTTCGCCTCGTAGCGGGTGCCGGGCCAGCCGGGATAGGGCTGCGTCCAGTCGGCGGCCGTGCGCGCCGTCCAGCGCAGGTGCGGGCAGCGGGCGGTGCGGACCAGGGTCCAGCCGACGTAGTCGTCGATGTCGCTGGCGAAGCGGAACAGGCCGCCGGGCCGCAGCACCCGGGCGATCTCGGCGAGCGACTCGTCCGAGACGAAGCGGCGCTTGCGCTGGCGCCGCTTCGGCCAGGGATCGGGGTAGAGCAGGTAGACCCGCGCGAGGCTGGCATCCGGCAGGGCGGCGAGCAGCGGCGACACGTCCTCGTCGCGGATGCGGACGTTGCGCAAGGCCCGCTCGTCGACGGCGCGCAGCAGCTTGGCGACGCCGTTGACGAAGGGCTCGGCGCCGATGATGCCGATCTCGGGATGGGCCGCCGCCTGCGCCGCCAGGTGCTCGCCGCCGCCGAAGCCGATCTCGAGCCAGACCTCCGACGGGCCTCGGGCGAGGCCGGGAAACAGCGTCGCCGGGTCGAGGGGGCGGCCGTCGGCGAACGGGGCGACGCGCAGGCGCGGCAGCAAGTCCGACAGGCGCTGCTCCTGCAGCCCGCGCAGGCGCTTGCCCTTGCGTCGGCCGAAGAAGGCCCGCTCGGAGGCGTCGGCCGGGGGGCTGGTGTCGGTCACGGGGAAACTCGTTGGGAGGCTCACGCCTCGATCGGCGACCGGATCGGGCGCAGGCCCCCTCTCCCGTTCGGGAGAGGGGGCCGCCGGCGCGGGGTCGAAACCCTTACGCCAGGGCCGACCTCAGCTTGTCGGCGAGGTCGGTGCGCTCCCAGGAGAAGCCGCCGTCGGCGTCCGGGGCGCGGCCGAAATGGCCGTAGGCCGAGGTGCGGGCGTAGATCGGCTTGTTGAGGCCGAGCGCCAGGCGGATGCCGCGGGGCGAGAGGTCGAGGGCGTCCATCAGCACGCCCTCCAGCTTGGCCTCGTCGACCTTGCCGGTGCCGTGCAGGTCGACGTAGATCGACAGCGGCTTGGCCACGCCGATGGCGTAGGCGAGCTGGATCGTGGCGCGCGAGGCGAGGCCGGCGGCGACGACGTTCTTGGCCAGGTAGCGCGCGGCATAGGCCGCCGAGCGGTCGACCTTGGTCGGGTCCTTGCCCGAGAAGGCGCCGCCGCCGTGGGGCGCCGCGCCGCCGTAGGTGTCGACGATGATCTTGCGGCCGGTGAGGCCGGCATCGCCGTCGGGGCCGCCGATGACGAACTTGCCGGTCGGGTTCACGTGCCAGACCGTGCCCTCGTTGATCCAGCCCTCGGGCAAGGCTGCGCGGATGTAGGGCTCGACGATGGCGCGCACGTCGGCCGAATCGAGCGACTCGTCCAGATGCTGGGTCGAGAGCACGATCTGCGTCGCCTCGACCGGGCGGCCGTTGGCGTAGCGCACCGTGACCTGGCTCTTGGCGTCGGGGCCGAGCTTGGCCGCGTCGCCCTGCTTGGCCTTGCGGGCGTCGGCGAGGTCCTTGAGGATCTTGTGGGCGTAGAAGATCGGGGCCGGCATCAGCTCCGGGGTCTCGTCGGCGGCGTAGCCGAACATGATGCCCTGGTCGCCCGCGCCCTCGTCCTTGTTGCCGGCCGCGTCCACGCCCTGGGCGATGTCGGCCGACTGGGCGTGCAGGTAGATCTGCACGTCGTTGTTCTTCCAGTGGAACCCGGACTGCTCGTAGCCGATGTCCTTCACCGCCTCGCGGGACAGCGCCTCGAGGTCCTTGAAGGTCACCGAATCGGGGCCGCGGACCTCGCCGGCGATCACGACGCGGTTGGTCGTGGTCAGCGTCTCGACGCCGAGGCGGGCTTCCGGCATCGCGGCGATGTAGGCATCGACCACGGTGTCGGAGATCCGGTCGCTCACCTTGTCGGGGTGGCCCTCGGAGACGGATTCGCTGGTGAACAGGAAGTCCGAACGCGGCATCGTGAGAGCACCCCGGTTGACGGGTGCGCCTTCCTGATCGCGGCGCTTGACCCGGTTGTGAGGGCCGGAGTTCTGGCACCGGCTCCCGGCAGGGTCAAGGTGGAATGCCGAACGGATCCGTTATACCGTACGAAGCGGACGGCCAATCGGTCCGAAGGTGCTACCACAGGGACGCGGTGGCCTCAGCCGCTCAACTTGCGCTCGAGGGCCTGGACCGCGGCGGCGAGGTCGCGCCGCGTGTCGGCCGAGCAGTTCTCGGAGACGTGGCGGGCGACCATCTCGGCCACGCCCTGCCAGCCGGCGTCGAGCGGGCGCTGCGGCGTGTCGCCGAAACCCTCGACGGCGTGGTCCTCGTCCCGGGGCATCCCGTTGAAGAAGTGGTCCAGCGGCACGCCGGTCATGCGCGAGAAGATGTCGAGATGGATCGCGCTGATGCGGTTGGTGCCCTTCTCGTACTTCTGCAGCTGCGCCGCGGACATGCCGAAGCTCTGGGCGACGCGGCGCTGGGTCAACGACGCCTTGCGCCGTTGTTCCGCGATGCGTTGCCCGACATAAACGTCCCGTTGATCCGTCTTCTGGCCTGCCATCACTCGTCTCGCGTGCGCGCCCCCAAGGACGCGGAATCGTCGACCATCCGCGACCTCGCCCTGCGCAAGCTTAGCTGCCGGCGCACGGCTTGTCACCCTCATAACCCGTTGGCTCTCCAGCGGTATCCGCCTGCATGGATGCCGCCGCGATCGCACCGCCGGCCAAGCTCGGGCGTTCTTCGATCCGCTCTACGAGAATTCCGTTGCCGCGGCAACGGTTTCGCGGGGCCGGCGTCCCGCGGGCCTCCCATCCCGTGCGGGCCTTCCACCTCAGGAACGTCCGCGTCCCTGCGCGGTCGCCGCCCGGCGCAACGCGTCGGCGAGGGCCCCCCCCGATTCCGGCGCCGGCGCGGCGGCGGATCGCGGCGCGGGCCCGCGCGTCGACGCCGCGCGCTCCTGGCGTGCCTGGTCCTGGCGCCCCTGCTCGCGGCGCGCCGGCCGCTCGCCGTCCTCCGCGCGCATGCTCAGGGCGATGCGCTTGCGCGCCGGGTCGACCTCGACGACGCGGACCTGCACCACGTCGCCGGGCTTCACCACCTCGCGCGGGTCCTTCACGAAGCGGTCGGCGAGCACCGAGATGTGCACCAGCCCGTCCTGATGCACCCCGACGTCGACGAAGGCGCCGAACGCGGCCACGTTGGTGACGACGCCCTCGAGCCGCATGCCGGGCTTCAGGTCCGCGATCGTCTCGACGCCGTCCTGGAAGGTCGCGGTGCGGAAGGCCGGGCGCGGGTCGCGGCCGGGCTTCTCGAGCTCGGCGATGATGTCGCCGATCGTCGGCAGGCCGAAGGTGGCGTCGACGAATGCCCGCGGGTTCAGCGCCCTGAGCACGCCCCCATTGCCGATCAGGGCGCCGATCGGCTGGCCGGTGGCGGCCAGGATCTTCTTCACCACCGGATAGGCCTCCGGGTGCACGCCCGAGGCGTCGAGCGGATCGCTGCCGCCGCGAATCCGCAGGAAGCCGGCGGCGAGCTCGTAGGCCTTCGGCCCGAGGCCGGCGACCTTCCTCAGCGCGGCGCGCGAGCGGAACGGGCCGTTGGCGTCGCGGTGCACGACGATGTTGGCCGCCACCCGCTCGCTCAGCCCCGAGACGCGGGCGAGCAGCGGCGCGGAGGCCACGTTGACGTCGACGCCGACGCCGTTGACGCAATCCTCCACCACCGCGTCGAGCGAGCGCGACAGCTTCCCCTCGGCAAGATCGTGCTGGTACTGCCCGACGCCGATCGCCCGCGGCTCGATCTTCACCAGCTCGGCCAGCGGGTCCTGCAGCCGCCGCGCGATCGAGACCGCGCCGCGCAGGGTCACGTCGAGGCCCGGCAGCTCGGCCGAGGCGTAGGCCGAGGCCGAGTAGACCGAGGCGCCGGCCTCCGAGACCATCACCTTGGCCAGCGTCAGCTCCGGGTGCTTGCCCAGCAGCTCGGCGGCCAGCCTGTCGGTCTCGCGCGAGGCGGTGCCGTTGCCGATGGCGATCAGCTCGACCCGATGCGCGCGGCACAGCTTGGCCAGCGTCGCCAGGGCGCCGTTCCAGTCGCGCCGCGGCTCGTGCGGGAAGATCGCGTCGGTGGCCACGACCTTGCCGGTGGCGTCGACCACCGCGACCTTCACGCCGCTGCGGAAGCCCGGATCGAGCCCGAGCGTCGGCCGCGCGCCGGCGGGCGCGGCCAGCAGCAGGTCGCGCAGGTTGCCGGCGAAGACCGAGATCGCGCCGGCCTCCGCCACCGCCCAGAGCCGGGCCCGCAGGTCCGTGTCGATCGCCGGCTTCAGCTTGGTCCGCCAGGTCTTTCGCACCGTCTCGGCGAGGAAGCGGTCGCCCGGCCGTCCGCGCTCGGCGATCCCGAAGGCCTCGGCGATGCCGAAGGTCTGGGCGATCCGCGCCTCCTGCCAGGCCGGCCGGCCGGGCGGCGGCGTCTCGGCGTCGGTGAGGTCGAGGTCGAGGTCGAGCACCTCCTCCTTCTCGCCGCGGAATAGCGCCAGGATCCGGTGCGAGGGCAGGCGGGCGAGCGGCTCGTCGAACGAAAAGTAGTCGGCAAACTTCTGCCCGGCCTCGGCCTTGCCCTTGCGCACCGAGGCGCGCATCCGCCCGCGCCGCCAGGTCTCCTCGCGCAGGCCGCCGACCAGCTCGGCATCCTCGCCGAAGCGCTCGATCAGGATCGCGCGGGCGCCCTCCAGGGTCGCCTCGACGTCGGGGAAGCCGTCCTTGCCCGAAAAGCTCTTCGCCGCTTGCTCGGGGGCCTGGTCCGGCCGCGCCAGCAGCACCTCGGCGAGCGGCCCGAGCCCGGCCTCGCGGGCGATCTGCGCCTTGGTGCGGCGCTTGACCTTGAACGGCGCGTAGAGGTCCTCGAGCCGTGCCTTGGTCTCGGCCGCCGCGATCTTCCGGGCGAGGTCCGCATCGAGCTTGCCGAGGGCCCGGATCGCGTCCTGCACGGCGGCGCGGCGCTCCTCGAGGTCGCGCAGGTAGCCGAGGCGCTCCTCCAGGGTGCGCAGCTGCGCGTCGTCCAGCGCCCCGGTCGCCTCCTTGCGGTAGCGGGCGACGAACGGCACCGTCGCGCCGCCGTCGAGGAGGTCGACCGCCGCCCTCACCTGCGCCTCGGCGACGCCGAGCTCGGTGGCGATGCGCTGCGTGATGCCGATCATCCGGTCGCGTCCTGCAGATGGCGTGGGGCGCGGTGTCTAACCCGGATGGGGGAGGGGGGCCAGAGCGGGCGGGGCCGGCACGTGGGCGGGCTCCGCCTGCGGCGCCCCCTCCCCCGCGATCCCCGGAGGATCGTCCGCGGCGATCGTCCTCGGGTTGCCGATCGTGGCGATCGGGCCGTCGTGGGCGATCGCGCTCTCGGGCATGCCGTGGCGGGGCGGCGGCTCGGGCGTGAGCACCATGGTGAGCCCGCCGGTGCGATGGATCGCGGCGAGCCCGCGGGCGCCGCCGTCGAGGGAGCCGGACAGCACCACGCCGATCATCCGCCCGCGGCCGTGCCGGGCCACGGAATGGAAGAGCAGGTCGACCGTGCGGTTGCCGTGCAGCCGCATCGGGTCGGCGACGATCTCGCCGAAGCTGCGGTCGGCCAGGATCGGGTGCCGGGCCGGCTCGCCGATGTCGATGCGGCCCGGCCCGAAGCGTTCGCCCGCGTCCGCGATCAGGACCGGGTGCGGGCAGGCCTGCGCCAGGATCGCGCGGAGGTGGCTCGGCCGGTCCCAGGGGCGGAGCAGCACGAGGAGGACGGCCCGGAGCGGTGCCGGGAGGGCGACGAGGAGCGCCCGGATGTCGCGAAGGCCCTCGGCCCCGGAGGCGCCGACGGCGACGAACCGGGGCCGGTCACCGGCGGGCATGGGCGCGCGGCAGCATCGGGCCGGGCCCGGGCGCCACGCCGGACGGCGAGGATTTTTTGGCCCCACGGTCCGGGGCGTGGGGTGCCGGCGCGCCGCGTCAGTTCAGCCGCCAGATCGCCGCGTTGAGCAGGGACGCGAAGGCGACCCAGGCGGCGTAGGGCAGCAGCAGGGCCGCCGCGATCCGGTCGATCCGCCAGCTCAGGCGGATCGTCCACAGGATCATCACGAGGAGGGCCACCACCACCACCAGGCCGGCACCCAGCGCGTGGCGGGCGAAGAACACCGGCGTCCAGGCGGCGTTGAGCGCGAGCTGCACGCCGAAGGCGGCGATCGCCAGCCACCAGCCCCGGCGCGACGGGCCGGTGGCCGGGCGGGCGCCGAGCAGGCGCCAAGCTGAGACGACCATCAGCACGTCGAGGATCGTCCAGGCGATCGGGAAGGCCGCGTTCGGCGGGTTGAAGGCGGGCTTGGCGAGGCCGGCGTACCACCCGTCGATCTCGGGGGCCGTCGACAGCCCGCCGATGAGCGAGGTCGCCCCCACCGGCAGGATCGCGGCGGGCAGGCGCAGCCACCAGGGAAGGGCCGGGCGGATCGGAACCCGCGTCGGCGAGGCTTGCGTGGACGAGGCTTGCGTGGACGCGGCGCGGCTGGCGGTCTGCATGGACGAAACCCGACGGGGCCTCGGAGGCGGCCCCGGCCCGGATCGTGGCAGCCGCGGCGTTCGGAGGCTATAGGAAACCCGCGCGTCTTCCTCCCCTCGTGCGGGGAAGGGACGATGAAGGGAAGGGACGCGGCGCGAGCCGCATCCGGACCGTCGAACGATCTCCCGCCACGCAACATCGGACGCGGCCATGACCTCACGCAACCCGACGGACGACGCCGACCCTCGCGCCGCCGGATGGTCGAAGCGGACGCTCGCCGCCCAGGCGATGGGGCATGTCGAGCCGGTGACCCGCGCGGTGGTGGCGCCGCTGCACGTCTCGACCACCTTCATCCGCGACCCCGACAACGGCTATTCCTCCGGCTTCTCCTACGCGCGGCCCGACAACGCGACGGTACGCGAGGCGGAAGCCGTGCTGGCGATGCTGGAGGAGGCGCCGGCCGCGATGCTGTTCGGCTCCGGCATGGCGGCGGCGACGGCGGTGTTCGGCGCGCTGGAGCCCGGCGACCACGTGGTCGCGCCGGCGGTGATGTACTGGGCCCTCAAGCGCTGGCTGCGCGAGGAGGCGCCGCGGCGCCGGCTCGACCTCGATTTCGTGGCGATGGACGACCTCGACGCCCTGCGCGCCGCGATGCGGCCGGGCCGGACCAAGCTCGTCTGGATCGAGACGCCCGGCAACCCGCTCTGGACGGTCACCGACATCGCCGCCGCGGCCGAGATCGCCCATGCGGCCGGGGCGCGGCTGGCGGTCGACTCCACCGTCGCCTCGCCGTTCCACACCCGGCCGCTGCGGCTCGGCGCCGACCTCGTCATGCATTCCGGCACCAAGATCCTGAACGGCCATTCCGACGTGATCGCCGGCGTGCTCGCCACCGCCGCCCGCGACGCCGCCTGGACCCGGATCGGCGCGATCCGCGCGAGCGGCGGCGCGATCCTCGGGCCGTTCGAGGCCTACCTCTTGATGCGGAGCCTGCGCACCTTCCCCCTGCGCGCCGCCGCGCAATCGGCCGGCGCCCTCGACCTCGCGGGCCGCCTCGCCCGGCACGCCCACGTCGCCCGGGTGCTCTATCCGGGGCTCCCCGAGGATCCGGGCCACGCGGTCGCCGCGCGGCAGATGGACCAGGGGTTCGGGGCGATGCTGTCGATCCGGGTGGCCGGGGGCGAGGCCGCGGCGATCGCCACCGCCGCGCGCGTGCGCCTGTGGAAGCGCGCGACCTCGCTCGGCGGCGTCGAGAGCCTGATCGAGCACCGCGCCTCGGTCGAGGGACCGGGCACGCCGTGCCCGCCCGACCTGCTGCGCCTCTCGACCGGGCTCGAGGACCCCGACGACCTGTTCGCCGACCTCGACGCGGCGCTCCGGGCCGCCCACGCCGGCCTCTGAGCGCGGCGGGCTCGGATTCCTGTCCCGCGGGCGGGACCCTCCGGCGTGCCGCGCGTTGTGCCTCACAGCTTCCGAGCATCCCACGCCGAGAGACGACGAGCGGACCATGACGACACGCATCCTTGCCGGCGCCGCGCTCACCGGGGCCCTGGCGCTCGCCCTCCTCGCCGCACCGGCGGCTTCCACCGCCGCGCGGGCCGACACGGTCCCGAACCTCGACATCAAGAAGACCTGCCAGTCGGCGAGCCGGGCCAACGTCAGCGTCAGCGACAACGCCAACATCGAGGGCTGCCTGCGCTCCGAGCGGGACGCGAAGAAGGAGGCCGAGCGCCGCTGGGGCGACTACACGCCCTCGGCCAAGCGCCAGTGCGAGGACCAGTACAAGGCCGGCGGCTACCCATCCTACGTCGAGATGGTGACCTGCCTCGAGCTCGCCAGCGGCACGGTGCCGACCCAGGCGAATTCCGGAGGCACCGCCACTGGCGGTCCCGGCGCGCCGGGCGGCAAGGCGGCCCCGCAGGAAGCGGGAAGCCAGAACCTCACGCGCGAGCCGGCCGCGAGCCAGCGCACCAACCCGATCGAGGTGCTCGAGAAGAAGTAGCGCCCGCGATGTCGGAAAGACCGCTTCTCGCCGGCCGCCGCGCCGTGGTGTTCGACGCCTACGGCACCCTGTTCGACGTGCATTCGGCGGTGCAGCGCCATGCCGACGCCGTCGGGCCGGCGGCGGCGCGGCTGTCGGAGCTGTGGCGGGTGAAGCAGCTCGAATACAGCTGGACCCTGTCGCTGATCGGCCGCACCGCCCCGTTCTGGCAGCTCACCGAGCGGGCCCTGGACTTCGCCCTGGCGAGCCACCCGGACGTCGACGCGGGCCTGCGCGACCGGCTGCTCGACGCCTATCGCGACCTCGACGCCTACGGGGAGGTGCCGGGCGTGCTGGAGCGCCTGCGCGCGCGCGGCCTGTCCACCGCCATCCTCTCCAACGGCGACGACGCCATGCTCGGCCGCTCGGTCGCCTCGGCCGGCCTCGCGTCCGGCCTCGACGCAGTGCTCTCGGCCGACGCGGCCGGCGTCTTCAAGACCCATCCGCGCGCCTACGCCGTGGCGCTCGACGCCCTCGGCGTGCCCGCCGAGGCGGTGCTGTTCTGCTCCTCGAACCGCTGGGACATCGCCGGCGCCACCGCCTTCGGCTTCGCCTGCGCCTGGATCAACCGCACGGGGAAGCCGGACGAGTACGCCGACCTCGCGCCGGTGGCGGTGCTGTCGGATCTCGCGGGCTTGTTCTGAGGCGGGGCGTCGGCTCCCCCATCTCACCTGGATCGCATGGGGTGCGGGTTCCCCTCTCCCCGCACGCGGGAAGAGGCCCGGCCGCACCTCGTCGTGCAGCCGGGAAGCACAGGCGAAGCCAGAGCGATGGTGAGGGGAAGGCACCGGACGAGGCTCCGCCGTCGAAGCCCCCTCACCGTCGGCTGCCGCCTCGCCGCGCCGACGACGGGGTCGTCGCGGCCCTCTCCCCGCGTGCGGGGCGAGGGGATGCGCGCGGGGCGCACCGCCATGGTCCTGTAAGGCTCCCGCGCGCCTCCCGACCCCTCACTTCACCACGATCCAGTCCTCCACCACCAGGGCGTCGAGGCCGGTGGTGGTGAACATCAGGATCGCGTCCTCCGCCGTGTGGAGGATCGGCTTGCCCATCACGTTGAAGCTGGTGTTGAGCAGGATCGGCACGCCGGTGATCTCGGCGAAGGCGGCGATCAGCGCGGCGTAGGCCGGGTTGCGCGCCGGTGTCACGCTCTGGAGCCGGCCGGTGCCGTCGGCGTGCACCACCGCCGGGACCTGGTCGCGCTTGGATTCGCGCCAGACCAGGGTGCGCTCCATGTACGGGCTGTCGGCGTAGGCCTCGAACCAGTCGGGGCCGGCCTCGGCCAGGATCGAGGGGGCGAAGGGCCGGAAGGCCTCGCGGTACTTCACCTTGGCGTTGAGCGCGTCCTTCGCGCCCGCCGGCCGCGGGTCGGCGAGGATCGAGCGGTTGCCGAGCGAGCGCGGGCCGAACTCGGCCCGGCCCTGGACCCAGCCGACGAGGCCGCCGGCCGCGAGGATCCGCGCCGCCTCCCGGGTCGCCGCCGCATGGCCGACCTTGCGCGCGCGCGGCTCCCACTCGGCCAGCCGCTCCATCGGCGCGGTCGAGACGCGCGAGCCGAGATAGGGGGTGAGCGGGCGCGCCTCCGGCGCCGGCCCGGTCCAGCCCGGGTTGTCGGCGGCGTAGGCGAGCCAGGCCGCGCCGACGGCGTTGCCGTCGTCGCCCGGCGCGGACGGCACGTGCAGGCGGGAAAAGCTCGAGCGCTCGAGCACCCGCCCGTTGTAGGAGGAGTTGAGGCCGCAGCCGCCGGCGATCACCAGGTTCTCGTGCGGGCTGAGCGCCCAGGCCTCGGCGACGAGGATGTCCATCAACTCCGAAAACACCTCTTGGCCGCTCCTGGCGAGATCGGCCCAGCCGGCCTCGCCGAGATCGGCCGGGCGGCGGCTCAGGATCGTCGCGACCACGTCGCGCACGGTGGCGTCGTCGGTGAACTTCAGGCGGCCGCCCTCCGCCGTGTACAGGCGGCGCAGCTGCGCGACGAGCGCGGGATCGGAGCGGCCGTAGGGCGCGAGCCCCATGATCTTCCATTCCTCGCCCTTGAGCTGGTCGAAGCCGGCGAGGTCCGTGACGAGCCCGTAGAGGAAGCCGACCGAGCCGCGGCCGCGGTGGCGCCGCACCTCGGCGATGCGGCCCGCCTCCATCCGGTAGAGCGCGGCCGCGCCGGTCTCGCCCATGCCGTCGACGATCACCGCGGTCGCGTCCGAGAACGGGCTGCCCCACAGGGCGTAGGCGGCGTGGGTGAGGTGGTGGGGGAAGCGGTCCTGCCGCACGATCCGCGCGCGCGCCGCGCCGCCGCGGCCCCGCGTCTCCTGGTCGAGGGCCAGCAGCGTGCCATAGCCGGCGCGCGCCTGGGCGATCGCCATCTCGGCCACGAAGATGCGCTCGGCGCGCTCGGGCACGAACGAGCGGTTGAGCACCGGCGCGTGCCGGCCCAGGGCTTCGAGGGTGAAGGCGCCGGTGCGCCCCTGCCCCTCGAGGAACTCGGTGAATTGCTGGCCCCAGGTCGAGGCGACGACGAGCTCGGAGCCTTCCGGCACGAGCTCGGCGAGCAGCCCGACCATGCGGGTGGCCGGGTCCGGCTCGCAGTTCGGGGCGCGCTTGTATTGCAGGAAGCGCTCGGCGCCCTCGGCGAACAGGACCGTGCCGTCGGGCCCGATCAGCGCGAGCGCCGGGTCGTGGAAGGTGGTGGCGAGGCCGAGATAATACCGCATCGCGGATCGGGTTAGCGCCGCGGCGCCGACCCGGCAACCTCCCGTCAGGCGCGCTGCGCCCGCTCCAGCCGGCGGGCGAGGCGGGTCGCGCCGTAGACCTCGCCGAGGCGCCGGCGGGCGGCGTGGACGGGAGGCGCCTCGCGCTCGGCATGGGCGGCGGCGATCACCCGCAGCGTCGCGGCGACGGAGCGCTCCAGGCGCTGCTCGTCGTGGGCCTTCACGGCGCGGGCCGGCACGGATTCGGTCATCGGGATGCCCCCTCGTGGTCCCGCCCTCGTCCGGACGGCGACCGTCGGCGACAGCATCCGGGGCGGGCTGGGCCGCAAGATGGCAGCTTGGCCGTAACCTGGCCGCTTGGCCCCGAGTCGGCCGCTCGATCATAAGGTGGCGGCTTGGCCGCGGGAGCCGCCGCCGGCCTCAGGGCGCGGCGGAGGCCTCCTGCGCCCGCACGACCTCGCGGGCGGTGTCGAGCACGATCCGGCGGTCCGCGTCGCTGCGGATCGCGTCCCACAGCGTCAGCAGCTCCCGGGTTTCCTGGGCCGGGCAGCCGCCCTCCCGGGTGCTCACCAGCTCCTCGACGGTGCAGCCCAGGGCCGTGGCGATGCGCTTCAGCGTCTGAGCGGTGCGCTCCGACGGCAGGAGTTCTGTCATGCGTCGATCTCGATGGGGCATCGGCATCACGCGGCCCGGCGTGCGCGGGACGGCGCGGAAGGCCGGCATGCGGCAGGCCGGGCCGGGCGCCGGCCCGCGCCCGGGCGACCCGGCCGGTGCGCGGGTTGCATCGTGCGCCGGCCGCGGGGGGCCATGGCGGCGCGCGCGGCCGGACCGGGCGTCGTCACGGCCGCATCGCGATCCGCCGGCGGACGAGCCGGGATCGTCTTGCGGGTGCAGGCATCGTTGTTCGCAAGATCCAGCATGCGGGTTCCCGTGCGACGCGCTCAAGGTGCGTAGGATAATCGATCTATGAGTTACAGTCTATTTTGAATAAATACCTTACGAAGACCGTTCGCTATATATTCGGCAGCTCCGATCCGGCGACGATGCAGGATTTGGACCTGCCCTCGAGACCGCCGATCGATGAGAGACCGGATATCGAATCCAAAATGGGATCGAAGTTGCACTCACATACGTTGGTATCCAATTTTAAACTATAAGTGTCAAATTCGCGCGATATTTATACTGTCTTGCGCTATATTGATAGCCAGCCCCGATAGGGCCCCGGCGCTCGTCCGGCAGGCCTCCGCATCCGGGCCCGCGGCCCCGAAGCGCCGCGGGCCCCTCACCGCCCGGGGCGCATTCAGCGCGGCCGGCCGGCGTCGCGCCGCGTCTCGGACGGCGCGCAGCCGTACAGCCGCCGGTAGCGCTGCCCGAAATCGCTCATGTGGACGAACCCCCACCGCGCCGCGACCTCGGCGATCGAGAGCGTCGCGCCGCCGCGCGCGGTCAGGTCGTGGTGGACCTTCCGCAGGCGGCGATCGATGATGAACTGCACCGGCGTCTGCCCGATCGCCTGCCGGAACCTGTCCTGCAGCGAGCGGACGCTGATCCCGGCCGCGGCCGCGATGTCGGCCAGCGTCAGCGGGTCGGACAGGTGCGCCTCGATGTAGTCGAGGGCGGCGCGGATGCGCCGGAGCGGCACGTCCTGGCTCTCCTGCGGCGCCGGCATGTCCCGCTTCGGCCAGACCGAGAGCAGCTGGTAGCTCAGGATCTCCTGGATCAACGGGACGATCAGGTTCCCGCGCCGGCTCGGTCCGTGGCTGTGCGCATGGATCTGCCGCAGGGTGCAGAACAGCATCTGCACGCCGGGGGTCGTCATCGCGGCGATCGGCGCGAGCGGCGCGAAGCCGCGGTCGCCGCCGCCCGTCAGCGCCGCGTTGGCGGCCGTCAGGGCCGCGACCGGGATCGTCCCGCCGATGGCGCCGAACCCGCTCGAGGCCTGGACCTCGCGCAGGTCCTCGAAGCCGACCAGCGTGGCGTGGGAGGGCAGGCCGATGGCCTCGCCGGCCCGGTAGCGGTAGGCGATGCTGCCGCTCGTGACGAAGCGGATGGTGACGAGGTCGGCGTCGAATTTCGGCTTGGTGACGAATCCGCTCGCCGAGGCGGTCTCCCACAGGCTGAAGGTCTCGCTCTGGCTGCCGGCGATGCGGATGTCGGGCGCCGCCGAGCGCAGGATGTCGAAGTTGACGGCGATGCCGCCGCGATCGTTGAACAGCTGGAGCTGCCGCAGCGAGCCGATGCGCGCGACGATGCGGTCCTGGGAGCGCCAGGCCGCCGGATCGCGCTGGGCGAGACCGCTCATCCGAGGGGCCTGACCGATCGGGGCGGCGTGGAAGCGGGGCGGCGCATCGTCGGGCAACTCGAAGTGGGGATCGGCTGTGCCGCCGGGGCGATCGACCGCCCCGAAACCGCGCGCCGCCGTGCGAGGGCCGTGCCGCGGCCGGCGGGCTACCAGGCGAGCCGCTCGATCACCGCGTCGGGCTGCACCGGCTGGCGCGCGAGCCAGGCGGCGACGTCGCCGAGGGTGTGGTGGGCGGCCGAGACGCCGAGCTCCTCGGCGTGGATGCCGCGGGCGACGAGCAGGCTGGCGATGCCGAACCCGCGCGCGCCGGCGATGTCGGTGCGGATCGCGTCGCCCACCGCCAGGACGCGGGCGGGATCGGGCGCGGCGCCCGCGTCGAGGCCGGCGGCGAGCGCGAGCGCGGCCTCGTAGACCGGCCGGTGCGGCTTGCCGGCATAGGTCACCGCGCCGCCGATCGCGGCATAGGCCTCGGCCAGCAGGCCGGCGCAGGGGATGAGCAGGCCGTCGCGCTCGACCACGAGGTCGGGGTTGGCGCAGATCATCGGCACGTCGCGGGCCCTCAGCGCGGCCAGCGTCGCCCGGTAATCCTCGGCCGTCTCGGTGGCGTCGTCGAACAGGCCGGTGTTGACCACGAGATCGCAGGCGTCGGCCGGCACCAGCGTGAGGTCGAGCCCCTCGAAGATCGGGCCGTCGCGCTCCGGGCCGAGATGGTGGATCCGCGCGCCCGGCCGCCGGGCGATCAGCCCGCGGGTGAGGTCGCCCGAGGTCAGGATCGCGTCGTAGGCGGCGCGCGGCACGCCGTAGCCGTCGAGGATGCGCTGCACGCCGGCCCAGGGGCGGGGCGCGTTCGAGACCAGCACCACCCGGCGCGGGCGCGGGCCGGGCCGCTCGCGGAAGGCGATCAGCGCCGCGCCGGCGGCGGTGTGGGCGCGGGTGCCGTCGTGCAGCACGCCCCAGACGTCGCACAGGATCAGGTCGTAGGCATCCGCGATGCCGGACAGGCCGGGCAGCGTCGGGATCGGATCGGGCATCGGCGGTCTCGGGCGGATCTGTCGGGGAAGGCGCCGGCCGGGTTAGGCGCGCCGGCCGGGGTTGGCAATCGCGCGGGGCTTTGCGGGATCGGGCGACCCGGCGTAGCCTCGCGGCATGAACGTGACGGTCCCGATTCCCGACGACCTCGCCCGCCGCCTCGCCGCGGATGGCGGCGACCTCGCGCGCCGCGCGCTGGAGGCCTTCGCGGTCGAGGAGTTTCGCGCCGGGCGGCTGACGCCCCCCGAGTTGCGCACGCTGCTCGGGTTCGGCACCCGTGCGGCGCTCGACGCCTTCCTCAAGGCCCGCAACGTCTTCGTCGACTACGACCTCACCGACCTGGACGACGACCGCCGCGATCTCGACCGCCTCGGCCTGTGATCCGTTGCGTGCCGTCGCCGATGCCGGGCCGATCCATCATCTCGTGCTGATCGACCGGATCGCGGTGCTGCCGACGCTGCTGGCCGGGGTCGCGATCCCCGATACGGTATGCCGGGAGTTGCGCCATCCCGAAGCTCCCGCGGCCGTGCGACGCTGGATGTCGGCGCCGCCGGCCTGGCTCGCGGTCGAGCCCGATCCGGTCGGGTCGGACCCGTCGCTCGGGCCACTGGATGCCGGGGAACGGGAAGCCATCCGGCTGGCGACGGCGCTCGGGGCGGACCTGATCCTCATGGATGGCCGTGCCGGCGTCGCCGCCGCCCGGGCCAGGGGGGGCGCCGTCACGGGCACGCTCGGCATCGTCGACCTCGCCGTGCGGCGCGGCCTCCTCGATGTGCACGACGCCGTCTCACGGCTCCGGGCGACCAATTTCCGCTGCCGCCCGGCGCTGTTCGAGGCCCTGCTCGCCCGGCATCCTCGCCCCTGGCACGGCTTCCCCCCGATCTGCCATCCCGAAGGGACCCTCCGGATCGGGTACGACCCCTCTAGCTCGCCCGGCGCAGGAAGGCCCGGAACGGGCGGCGCTCCGGCGTCGGCTCGGGCGGGTCGTCCGGGGTCGGGGGGGCGGAGGGGACCGGCGGGGCCTGCGCGGCGAGCACGTCGGCCCGCACCGGGCGCGGCGGGGCGAAGACCGCCCCTTGCGCGAACGGCACGTCGAGGTCGATCAGGTCGGGCACGTCGGATTCGGCCGCGACGTCGGTCGCGACCAGGCGGATGCCGGCCCGCGCGAGCGCGGTGACGAGGTCCTCGATCGCGATGTCCGACAGGCTGCGCCGGGCCGGGCCGGGGCGCAGCAGCAGGCCGGCGGGGACCTTGACCTGGCCGACGCCGTAGCCCGCCAGCGCCGCGGCGTCGAAGCGCAGGTCCGCCGGCCGGTCGAGGGTGAAGCCGACCCGGCCCTTGAGCGCGGCGACGGCGCCGGCCTGCTCGGCGTCGAGGTTGCGCCAGCTCGCCTGCGGCAGGGCGACGACGAGGCGGCCGGCCAGGGCCGGCTCGGCCGCGACCAGCCGCGCGATCCCGCGCAGGAACCCGGGCTCGTAGAGCGAGAGCGGCGACAGGCCGTAGGCCACCGCCGCCTCGCTGCCGCGGCCGACGAGGTGGCGGGCGATGGTGGCGACCCGCTGCAGCATGCGCCGGTCGAGCTCGGTCGAGCGGCCGTGCCGCTCCAGCACCGGCAGGAACGCTTCCGGCGTCAGCACCGCGCCGGCGAGCCTCAGGCGGGCCAGGGCCTCGTAGGACGCGACCTTGCGCTGCGGCAGCGTCACCAGCGGCTGGAGGTGGACCTCGAGGCCGTCGCCGTCGAAGGCCGCGATCACCGCCTCGTCCTCGGTCGAGCCCCGGGCGGCCGCGTCCGCCCGGGGCAGGGCGCGCGGCGGGAAGAGGCGCGGCACCGGCATCGGCGCCGGCTCGGGCTCCGGCGCCGCGGGCGGCACGTAGGCCGGCGGCTGAACCGAGGCGGGCGGCGGCGCGTAGGCGGGGGCCGATGCGAAGACTTGGGCCGGCGCGAAGGTTGGGGCCGGCGGCGGTTCCGGGGCGGGCGCCGGCTTCGAGGCGGCCAGGTCGGCGGCCTGCTGCTTCAGCCGCGCGACCTCGCCGTCCTGCGTGCCGACCACGGCCGCGAGGTCGCGCACGATGCCGCTGAGCAGGCCGATCTCGACGGTCAGCTCCTCGACGTCGCGCGGCAGCCCGGCCTGCGCCGGATCGGCCCGGCCGGCCGCCTCGGCCTTGAGCAGGCGCTTCGACAGGGTGTCGAGCTCGGCCGAGAGCTTGTCGCAGCGCGCCTTCAGCCCGCTCGCACGGGCATGGGCCGCGAGCGCGCCGAACGCGGCGAGCCCCCCGAGCGCGAGCGCGCCGACCGTGGGCATCAGGGCGGCGAGCGGCGCGAGCGCAACGAGGCCGAGCAGACCCATCGACCACAGGCCCGCATGCCGGCCGATCCTCCGGGCTGTGGGTCGGTTCGCCACGGGTGCCTTCTTGCCTGGATTCGGGGGGGAGCCCGGGCCTGCCTGATCGGGGCCGCGGAGCCCTTTTGTCGCCGAGGGCCCGCGGGGCCGCAAGCGCGCAGGTGAGCCGGCGCGGCGGTTTTCCGCGAGTGTGACATCCGGAAGTTTCTTCGCCCGCTTGCGGCCTCGCGCGCCCAATCCTCGCCCTGCTCCGCCCTTGCCGCGCCCGGCCCGGCGCCCGAGATCGGTGGCAGGCGATCGATCGACGGAGCGACGGCATGGACGCGCAGGGCGAACTTCTGATGCGGGTCGAGGGCATGACCTGCGGCGGGTGCGAGGCGTCGGTGCGCCGCATCGTCCAGCGGATCGATCCGGCGGCGGAGGTCGCGGTCGACCGGGCGCACGAGCGCGTCGCGATCCGGACCTCGGCCCAGAGCCTCGTGCTGGCCGAGGCGCTGACCAAGGCCGGCTACACCGCCACCGCGATGACCGGCTGAAGGCGCGCCAAATCGAATTTGTCGGCGCAGCGAATAATTTCGACGCGCTTTTCGACCGGAGCTGACGCAAAATGTCGGAATCGGCCGGGCGTTGCGCTTGGTCTTGCGCCCGTCGCACGGCACAACGCCGGCTTGAACGGACGTCGCGGACAAAACCGGACGCCACACGACGCCCTCGTGCCAAAGGTTGAGGAAACCATGCCCTCCGACATCGAGATCGCCCGCGCGGCGACGTTGCAGCCGATCGCGCAGGTCGCCGAGAAGCTCGGCATCCCCGACGACGCCCTGCACAATTACGGCAAGCACATCGCCAAGCTCGATCACGGCTTCATCGGCGGGCTCGAGGGCAAGCCCGAGGGCAAGCTGATCCTCGTCACCGCGATCTCGCCGACCCCGGCGGGCGAGGGCAAGACCACGACGACGGTCGGCCTCGGCGACGCGCTGAACCGCATCGGCCGGAAGACCATGATCTGCCTGCGCGAGCCCTCGCTCGGGCCCTGCTTCGGCATGAAGGGCGGCGCGGCCGGCGGCGGCAAGGCCCAGGTCGTGCCGATGGAGCAGATCAACCTGCACTTCACCGGCGACTTCCACGCCATCACCTCGGCGCACGCGCTCGCCGCGGCGCTGATCGACAACCACGTCTACTGGGCCAACGAGCTCAACATCGACGTGCGCCGCATCCACTGGCGCCGGGTCGTCGACATGAACGACCGGGCGCTGCGCGCGATCACCCAGTCGCTCGGCGGCGTCGCCAACGGGTTTCCGCGGGAAGACGGCTTCGACATCACCGTGGCCTCCGAGGTCATGGCGGTGTTCTGCCTCGCCAAGGACCTCGCCGACCTCGAGGAGCGCCTCGGCCGCATCGTCGTCGCCGAGACCCGCGACCGCAAGCTCGTGACCCTGAAGGACGTCAAGGCCACCGGCGCGATGACGGTGCTGCTGAAGGACGCGCTGCAGCCGAACCTGGTGCAGACGCTGGAGGGCAACCCGGCGCTGATCCACGGCGGCCCCTTCGCCAACATCGCCCACGGCTGCAACTCGGTGATCGCCACCCGCGCCGGCCTCAGGCTCGCCGACTACACCGTGACGGAAGCCGGCTTCGGCGCCGACCTCGGCGCGGAGAAGTTCCTGGACATCAAGTGCCGGCAGGCCGGCCTGTCGCCGTCCGCGGTGGTCATCGTCGCCACGGTGCGGGCGCTGAAGATGCACGGCGGGGTCAACAAGAAGGACCTCGGGGCCGAGAACGTCGACGCCCTCGAGAAGGGGTTCGCCAACCTGGCGCGCCACGTCGCCAACGTGCGCGGCTTCGGCCTGCCGGTGGTGGTGGCGGTCAACCACTTCCACGCCGACACCGATGCCGAGCACGCCAAGCTGCGCGACCTCTGTCGCGAACGCCTCGACGTCGAGGCGATCACCTGCAAGCACTGGGCGGAGGGCGGCGCCGGCGCCGAGGCCCTGGCCCATGCGGTGGTGGCGCTCTCCCAGGGCGCGCCGAAGCCGATCGCCTACACCTACGAGGCCGAGGCCAAGCTGTCGGACAAGGTCAAGGCGATCGCGACCAAGCTCTACGGCGCCGCCGACATCCAGATCGAGTCCAAGGCGGCGGGCAAGCTCGCCACCTTCGAGAAGGACGGCTACGGCCACCTGCCGGTCTGCATGGCCAAGACCCAATACTCGTTCTCGACCGACCCGACCCTGATCGGCGCCCCCGAGGGCCACGTGGTCGCGGTGCGCGACGTGCGCCTCTCGGCCGGGGCCGGCTTCGTCGTGGTGATCTGCGGAGAGATCATGACCATGCCGGGCCTGCCGCGGGTGCCGGCCGCCGACACGATCCGCCTCGACGCGAACGGCCAGATCGACGGGCTGTTCTAGGGGCGCACGCGCCGCGTCTTTCCCTCCCCCGCACCCAAGTCGGGCCTGCCCGACTTGGGCACACGGGGTGCGGACCTCGGGCAAGCCCGAGATCCGTCGGGGGAGGGAAGAGGAGAAGAGCCGTCAGCCCCGCGCGGCCAGGACGGTCCGCATCGGGCGCAGGTCGTCGAGATCGTCGTGGTGCAGCAGCAGCACGTCGGTGGCGGCGGCGAGCTTGCGGGCGGCGGGGGTGAAGCCGGCATTCGTGACCACGGCGGCCATGTCGCCGGACCAGTAGCGGGCGGCGGCGGCCGCCTCCTGCACCGCGGCGTTGCCGACCGGGCGGCCGTAGCGCTTGCACTGCACGACGAGGCGGGTGCGGCCCTGCTCGGCGACGATGTCGGCGCCCTGGTCGCCGCTCGCCGGGGTCGGGTGCGTGCGCCAGCCGGCGCGCTCGAGCCGCGCGGCGCAGAACCGCTCGTAGGGCACGCCCTCCTCGGGCGCCGCGTCGTCCTCGGGCAGGTCCACCGCCTCGGCCACCGCCTCGACGATGGACAGGATCGTGTCCGCCCGCGCCGCGCACAGGTCCGCGAAGCCGCGCGCGGTCAGGTCCGGCACCACGGTGCGCGCGACGAAGTAGTCGCGCTCGCGCAGCCAGCCGTCGACGATGCGGTTGCCGTAGGCGTCGACGAAGCTTTCCTGCCGGCGGCGCAGGGCGAGCGTCCGGGCGTGGCGGCGGGCGAGCTTGCGCACCCGGGCGCGGAAGCGCCGGGGCCGCGCGAGATGGCGCAGCAGGACGAGGCCGAGCGCCGCGCCCGAGAGCAGGAGGCCGCCGCGCCCGTACCGGAGCGACAGGCCGCCGCCGACCACCGCGATCCAGAACAGGCGGGCGACGAGGCTGGGCTGGCCGGGCATGAACGACGCCTCACGCGGCCGGCCCCACCGGCCGGCTCCTCGCCGACAGCCATCGCACCCGGCGATGCCCGATCCCTGAATCGGCCCGGCGAGCGCCGCGGAAAGCTGTGGATTTCCCGGGGGCGGGCGCCCGCGAGCGGATCGCGTCGCTTTGTCCGGCTCCCCCTCGCGGGGAGAGGGCCGGGGCGAGGGGCATGACCCACCCGGACGGGTCGTGCCCCGCAACCCGCCCGTCTCCCATAGGGGACGGGACGCGGGTTCTGCCGGGCCCGGTCGGGCGATCGGAAGAACCCAGCGATCAGCCCTCGGCGGCGCTGCGGCCTCGGCTGCGGCGCGGGGCCGGAGCGGCGGCCGCCTCGGGCGCGGCCTTGCCGCGGGTCTTGCGACGCTGCTGGCCGAGGCCCATCGTCTTGGCGAGCTCGGAGCGGGCGGCGGCGTAGTTCGGCGCGACCATCGGGTAGTCGGCCGCCAAGTTCCACTTGGTGCGATACGCGTCGGGGGTCATGTCGTAGCGCGTGCGCAGGTGGCGCTTCAGCGACTTGAACTTCTTCCCGTCCTCCAGGCAGATGATGAAGTCCGGCGTGACCGAGCGCTTGATCGAGACCGCGGGCGTCGGCGGCTCGACCTTCTCGGCGGCGGCGCCGTTCCCCAGCTGGGCCAGCGTCGTGTGCACCGAGACGATGAGCCCGTTCAATTCCGGGACCGGAACGGAATTCTTGCTCACGAAGGCCGACACGATCTCTGCCGCCAGAGCGATGTAATCCGGTTCCATGCCGTTGTCGTTCATCATCGATCGTTCCCCGGTCCGACTTCCCTCGACACGTCCGACGTCAACGCAGCCCAAGGGTTGGGAAATTTTCAGCTGACGCCAGCTTGTTCAGGCAAGGCGGCTATGATGTCTAACATCTCAACGCAATGCGCAAGGTCTGTTTCCGTTCGATTAAACTTGATAGAAAGGCTTCCAACACAAAAAAACGAGTGTAGCGCCGCACCCGGAGTCCAGTCCGACCCCCTGCGGCGCTGGTGTCCAATGGCGGAGCCGGTCGTCGAGACGGCCGGAGCCTTCGCGGATTCGGTATTAGTCGCCTGCTTTTCCGTCCCGGCGCGCCAATACCCTCGTTCGATTCCGGCCTCGGGCGCGAAAACTTCGTTGTGTCCGCAACGAGATCGCGAGCGATCCTGCGCGGGCCGCGGCGGAGCGGCCAGGGCCTGCCGGTGCTCCCGAGCCGCCGGTCCGCGCGGCCGCACCCGCGCGACCGGTCGTGCCGCCGCGCGCGCCGACATGAGGACTTGCCCTGGCGCGGGTTGCTCTGTTGAAGAGGCGGGCGCACCGGACGATCGGCCCGCCCCCGTCGATTCGCGACCGGGCGGGCAGACGAGAAGGATCGCATGATGCCGATGGACCGGCCGTGACCGCCTTCCGCCGGGCGGCCGGCCCCCCGCTCGGAGGCCCCGCGTGAGCACCTACCGCTTCGAGGCCCTGCTCACCCCGCGCTCGGTCGCCGTGGTCGGCGCCGGCGCCCGCGCCGGCTCGCTCGGGCGCGCGGTGTTCGACAAGATCCGCGCGGGCGGCTTTCCCGGGTCGGTCCACCCGGTCCACCCGCAGGATGCCGAGGCCGACGGCGTGCCCTGCGTGGCGCGGATCGCCGACCTGCCGGCGGTGCCCGACCTCGCCGTGGTGGCGAGCCCGCCCGAGAGCATCCCCGGGATCGTCGCGGAGGCCGGGCGGGCGGGCGTGCGCGCCGCGATCCTGCTCACCGCCGGCCTCGGCACCGAGCCGGACGATCCCGGCCCGCGCGCGGCGCGGATCGCGCGGGAGCACGGCCTGCGCCTGCTCGGGCCCGACAGCGCCGGCCTCGCGGTGCCGGGCCACCGGCTCGACGCCAGCCTGCTCGCCCGCGCGCCGCGGGCGGGCGACCTCGCCCTGGTCTCGCAATCGGGCACGGTCGCCGGGGCGATCGTCGAGTGGGGCGCCCGGCACGGAGCCGGGTTCTCGGCGGTGATGGCGCTCGGCAGCGCCTGCGACGTCGACATCGCCGACTGCCTCGACCACTTCGCCAACTGCCTGCGCACCCGGGCGATCCTGCTGTGCCTCGACGGGGTGTCGGACGCCCGCCGCTTCATGTCCGCCGCCCGCGCCGCCGCGCGCACCAAGCCGGTGGTGATCCTGCGCGCCGGCCGCCATGCCCGCGACGGGCGGAACCCCGAGACCCATACCGGCGCCCTGGCCCGGCCCGACGCGGTCTACGCCGCCGCGTTCCGCCGGGCGGGCCTGCTCGCGGTCGAGGATCTCGACGCGATGTTCTCGGCCGCCGAGAGCCTGTCGCACCAGCGCCCGTTCGCGGGCAAGCGCCTCGCGATCCTCACCAACGGCCGCGGCATCGGCCTGCTCGCCGCCGACCGGCTCGCCGACCGCGGCGGCGTCCCGGCGGACGGGCCGGTGGTCGATCTCGGCATCACCGCCGACGGGCCGGCCTACGCCGCCGCCCTCGCGCCGATGCTGGCCGACCATGCCGGCGATGCGGTGCTGACCGTCCACGTCCCCACCGCCCGCTCGGACGCGGCCGCGGTGGCGCAGGCCGTCGCCGACACGGTGACGCGGGCGCGGCGCGGGCAGGCGCGCAAGAAGCCGGTCTTCGCGGTGTCCCACGGCGAGGCGGCCGCGGCGATCCTGGCCGGCGCCGGCATCCCGCACTTCGCCACCGATTCCGAGGCGATCGAGGGCTTCCTGCACCTGGTGCGCTACCGCGAGGCGCAGGACGACCTGATGCGCACGCCGGATTCGCTGCCGCGCGACTTCTCGCCCGACACCGCGGCCGCCGAGGCGATCGTCGCCGCCGCCCTGCGGCAGGGGGCGGCGTGGCTCGATCCGGTCGCGGTCGCCGGCCTGCTCGCGGCCTACGGCATCGAGACCGTGCCGCTGACGCTCGCCCCCGACATCGACGCGGCGGCGGCGGCCGCCTGGACGATCATCGCCGCCGGCGGCACGGTGGCGCTGAAGGTCGTCTCGCCCGACGTGGTGCACAAGTCCGACATCGGCGGCGTCCACCTCGACCTCACCAGCGAGCAGGACGTCCGCGACGCCGCGCGGAAGATCCTGGTGCGCGCCCGGCGCGAGCGGCCCGATGCCCGGGTCACGGGGTTCGCCGTGCAGCCGATGGTGCGCAAGGGCCAGCGCCGCGAGCTGATCGCGGGGCTCGCCGAGGATCCGGTCTTCGGGCCCGTGGTGGTGTTCGGCCGCGGCGGCACGGCGGTGGAGGTGATCGACGACCGGGCCCTCGGCCTGCCGCCCCTCGACCTCGCGCTCGCCGACGACCTCATCGGCCGCACCCGCGTCGCCCGGCGGCTCGCCGCCTATCGCGACGTGCCGGCGGTCGACCGCGGCGCGATCGCGCTGACGCTGGTGAAGCTCGCCCAGCTCGCCGCCGACCTGCCGGACGTGCGCGAGCTCGACATCAACCCGCTGCTCGCCGACGCCGACGGCGTCGTCGCCCTCGACGCCCGGGTGCGCCTGCGCGCCAGCCCGCGCCGGGCCGGCGGCCATCCGCGCTTCGCGATCCGGCCCTATCCCGCCGAATGGGTGCGGGCGCTGACGCTGAAGGGCCGGGCGATCGCCGTGCGCCCGGTGCGGCCCGAGGACGAGCCGCTGTTCCGGGCCTTCTTCGCCACGATCGACCCGGAGGACGTGCGGCTGCGCTTCTTCGCCCCGGTGCGCGACTTCAGCCACGCCTTCCTCGCCCGCCTGACCCAGCTCGACTACGCCCGCGCCATCGCCTTCGTCGCCCTCGACGAGACCGAGGCGGGCGCCGGCGAGGGGGCGAAGCGCATGCTCGGGGCGGTGCGCCTGCACGCCAACGCCGACGGCACCAGCGGCGAGTACGCGATCCTCGTCCGCTCCGAGGCCCGCGGCACCGGCCTCGCGCTCGCCCTGATGCGGCTCATGCTCGACTGGGCGCGCTCGGAGGGCATCGGCACCGTCGAGGGCACGGTGCTCGCCGAGAACCGCGCGATGCTCGCCGTGTGCCGCCGCCTCGGCTTCGCGCAGAGCCGCGACCCGGACGACGTCGGCGTGGTGAAGGTGCGGCTGGGGTTGCGGGG
Source organism: Methylobacterium sp. E-041 (assembly GCF_022829665.1). Lineage (NCBI taxonomy): Bacteria > Pseudomonadati > Pseudomonadota > Alphaproteobacteria > Hyphomicrobiales > Methylobacteriaceae > Methylobacterium > Methylobacterium sp. E-041. Next base: position 42,257 of record NZ_JAKSYQ010000067.1, read on the forward strand.
GTGAGGGGAGACGGCCATGACTCGCACATCAGCTCGGACATCGCTGACGGACCTCCTCGCGTCGCCGCCGGACATCGACCGCGCGCGCATCCTGGCGACGACGGAAGCGGAGATCCGCGCGCAGGCCGTCGCCGACGGCGACGACCCCGATACGGAGGCCGAGGGCTACCGGCTGGTTCCGCCTCTCCACGACCTGCGGCGGACCCTGGGCCTGACGCAGGCCGCTTTCGCCGCCCTGCTCCGGGTTCCGATCGGGACGGTGCGGAACTGGGAACAGGGCCGCACGCCGCCCGATCCCGCGGCGCGCACGCTGCTGACCCTGGTGGCCGCAGATCCCGCCCATGCGCTGCGGGTGCTCGGGACGCCGCGGGCGCCATGAAAAAAGCCCCGCCTCCTCATCGGAAGCGGGGCCGCGTCTCGCGTCACGCGATACGGCTCAGTGGCCGCCCTCGGTGGCGTTGCGGGTCGACTCGTAGAGGAACCAGGTGCGCTCCTCCGACTGGTCGATCCACTCCTCGAGCAGCGAGGTGGTCGAGACGTCGTTGGCCTCGTCGGTGACCTCGTGCAGCTCGCGCATGTTGGCGGTGAGCGTCTTGTTGTCGTCGCGCAGCTCGCGCAGCATGTCGAGCGGCGAGACGTACTCCGCGTCGTTGTCGGCGACGCGGGTCAGGGACTTCGCCTGGCCGAGCGACTTCAGCGCGGTGCCGCCGATCTTGCGGGCGCGCTCGGCCACGTCGTCGATGATCGCGAAGATCTGCTCGCCCTGCTCGTCGAGCAGCAGGTGGTAGTCGCGAAAGTTCGGGCCGCTCATGTGCCAGTGGAAGTTCTTGGTCTTGATGTAGAGCGCGAACAGGTCCGAGGTCAGGACCGCGAGGCCCTCGGCGATCTTCTTGGTGTCGGCCGGGTCGAGGTCGGTCGGGGTGTTGAGGCGATCGCTCTCGATGCGGGTGATGGGCTTGGCCTTCGCCATGGTGGTCGCTCCGTTTGGGTCTGTCGGGGGCGAACGCCGGGCGGCCGCCGCGACGGCCCCGGCATCCCTCACCCGGCAGAATGAGCGGTGGCGGCGATTGTTCCAGGGCCGGTCCGCGGCGCGGGGCAGGGGTGCCGCCGGTGCACAGGCTGGAACCATTCCAGGCGGCGGCGCGGGTCCGCTCAGTTCGGGATCGCGCCCGGCGGCCGCGGGGCCGGCCCGTCGCCGAGCTGCGTCGCCTGCGGTCGCGGCGCCGGCCGCGCGGGCGCGGGTACGGCAGCCCGGGGCGCGACCGCCGGCTTGAGGTCGGCGGCCACCGGCGGGCGCTGGTCGGGCTTGGCCGGGCGGATCGTGGCGCGCGGCGCGATCGCGCCGGTGGCGGCCGGCTCGGTCGCCGCCGAGGGCACCGGTCCGCCCGGCGTATCCAACCCGTAGATGTCGTCGCGGAAATGGACGCGGCCGTCCGGCGTGGCGTAGCCGGTGAGGTAGACGAAGGTGACGGGGACGGGCTTGACCAGCTTGAGGTCGCGGCGCTCCCCGTCGGCGATGCCGGTCTCGATCTCGATCGGGCCCCAGGCCGAGCCCGGCCCGTTCGGCCCCTCGACGCCCTGGAGCAGCCAGCCGACCAGCTCCTTGACCCCGCCGACGCGGACGCAGCCGTGGCTGTGGAAGCGGACGTTGCGGGAAAACAGCGATTTCGAGGGCGTGTCGTGCATGTAGACCGCGAAGCGGTTCGGCATGTCGATCCGCACCTGGCCGAGCGAGTTATCGAAGCCGGAATCCTGGCGCAGCGTGTAGGCGACCGCCTTCTCGGTGTTCCAGTTCACCGCCGTCGGGTCGACCTCGACGCCGCCGGGGCCGAGGATGCGGATGTGGTTCTTGGCGAGATAGCCCGGCTCCTTGCGCATCCGCGGGATGATCTCGTTCTTCACCACCGAGACCGGCACCGTCCAGGTCGGGTTGAAGTTGATGTCGGTGATCCGGGTCTCGACGCTGGGGGTCGCCTTGTCGGGCTTGCCGACCACGGCGACGTAGCGGCGCGCGACCTGGCCGTTCTCCACCGCCTCGACGGTGGCCGCCGGGATGTTGACGACGACGTAGCGCTCGCCGAACGGGAACTTCGAGCCCATCAGCCGCGCCGCCGAGGCCGCGAGCTGGCGCTGGCGGACGGAGGCCGGCACGTTGAGCGCGGCGATCGTCAGCCGGCCGATCAGCCCGGATTCCGGCAGGCCGTGGCGGGCCTGGAACGCCGTCACCGCCGCGACCAGCGGCGGATCGAGCCGGTCGCTCGGGGGCGCGTCGGCGGGCAGGTCGCCGGTGAGCGTGAGGTGGTGGCGCAGCGCCGGGATCGCCGGGTTCGACGCGCCCGGCTTGAACACCGTGCTCTCGGGCACCGGCGCCCAGCCGCCGGCATCGGCGAAGGCCTGGTACAGGTCGGCCGCGCGCAGGGTGTCGGTGAAGGTCTTCTGCGTCAGCGTCGGGCGCGGGTCGGCCGAGACGGTGGCGTAGACCAGCTCCGGCTCGGGCCTGCGCTTCCCCGCCTCGCGGGACGCCGCCTCCGGGGCGGCGGCCGCGAGCGGTGCCGACGCCGGCACGCCCTGCGGCGCGGATGGCGGCACGGCGGGCAGGGCGGGCGCGGGCTGCGCCGGGGCGGGCATCGCGGCGGGCGGCGGCGCGCCTTGCGCGGCCGCGGCGCTCAGCGCGGCGGCGAGCGCCAGCGGCGACAGGCCCGCGCGCAGGAAGGCGGCAGAGAACATCACGCAACCCCGATCTCGGTCCCGCGACCGGGCGGTTCCGAGCCGGATCATGCCGGCCCGATGGTTACCGATCCCTTGTGGCCGCCCGAGGGTTCGGCCCCCATCGGCTTGGCTGCGCGAGGGTCACGTTCGATGCGTTTCAGATCCGCGGAAGATCTGCCGACCGCCCGTATGGTCGGCGCCCGATGCGACCCTCTCTCCACCGCTCATACGTTCCATCGTTCGCGGCATCGAAGCGTGCCGATCGGCCATGACGGGCAGAAGTCGCTCGACAGGAGCGAGATCGAGGCTGTCGCCGTCCCAAGCGAGCACTTCGTCCTGGCGACCGAGGTCCTGGCGACCGGGAAGGATCAGGCCGCCACGGTTGCGGACATACGGCCGATGCCGACGCGACCGCGACGGTTTCAGGCCGAGACGCTGCGCGCTTCGGGAGTCGAGCGAGGCAAAGGGGGCGTGGTGGCTCGGGGTCAGGCCGATCTCGGGCGCGTCACGGCCTCGCCCACACGTCGTTTCGAGTGCAGGCCACCATGCGGACTTCGGTCGTCGTGTCGGCGCTGCGCGCGGCGTCTCGATCCCCGACCGCCGGAGGCGAGCCTTCTCACCACCGATAGATCAGGCTGCCGATGACCGTTGCCGGCTGATTGAAGTTGCAGAAACCGAACGAACAGGTCGTGTAGTTTCGGTTGAAGATGTTGTAGCCGTTGATCTGCGCGCGGAAGCCTTTGTACTTCGGGTCGAGCGCGGCGAAGTCGTAGGCAACGAGGGCGTCGTAGAGCGTCACGGCGGTATTGCGCACGGTGTTCTGATCATCCGCGTAGCTTGAGCCGATGTAGCGGATGCCGCCGCCGATCTGCAGCCCGCGCAAGGCCGAGGCGGGCGGGAAGGCATAAGTCAGGAACGACGCGTAGGTGTCGCTGGGGATGCCGGAGACGCGGTTCCCGTTGAGGGACTCGCCGGCAAACGAGGTCGAGTTCACGAACCGGATGTCGACATGCGTGTAGGCGATGGTCAGGTTCGTGCCCGGCGCGAGGTTGGCGGTCGCCTCGGCCTCGAAGCCCTTCGAGCGTACGGCACCGCCAGCGGTCTGGAACGCGATGTTGCTCGCGTCGGGGATCAGGATGCTCGACTGGTTGATGTCGAAGCCGGCAAACGCCGTCTGGATGTTGGTCCCGGGAATCAGGTACTTCACCCCCGCCTCGATCTGGTCGCCCGTGGCCGGCTTGAACGCCTGTCCGTTTCGGTCCTGGCCGACCTGCGGGGTGAAGGTCGTGGCATAGCTCGCGTACGGAACCAGCCCTGGCGCCAGAACGTAGCCCAGGCCGACCCGGCCGGTGAAGGCGCTGTTGTCCTGGCGCGAGACCGCGCTGTCGGGCGTGGCGTAGTTGTCCTGGAAGACCCAATCGTGGCGCCCGTTCACGGTCAGGATGAAGTCGCCGAACTTGGCCTGATCCTGCAGGTAGACGCCGACCTGATCCTGGGTCTGGCGCGAGGCGGACCCAAGAGGCGGCGTCGCGATGAACTGCTGGCCGTAGTTCCGGGTGGTGAGGTTCAGGTCCGGGGCGAGGCCGAAGCCGAAGCGCGCGCTCAGGCTGTACCGGGCGTAGTCGACGCCGCCGACCACGGTGTGAGCGACCGGGCCGGTGGCGAAGCGCGCCTCCAGCTGGTTGTCCAGCGTCTGCTGCACCAGGCCCTCGCGGATATAGCCGGTGTCGCGGGTGCCGATCGTGCGCGCGTCGTTGACGTTGTTGATATCGACGTACTTCGCGCTGAGGAACAGCCCGTAATGCCGGAAGTTCTGGCGGAAAACCAGGTCCGGCGTGAAGAAATGCTCGAAGGCGTAACCGACCCGATACTGAGTCTGGTCGAGGCCGATGAAGCGCGGATCACCCTGGTAGAAGTTGGATACCCGGAAGCCCGGGTCGTTGTAGAAGAACGTCGCCGCCGGCGTGTTGGTGACCTGGAACTCGCTCAGGAACGTGAACGTCGTGTCGGCCGACGGCTTCCAGGTGAAGGCGGGCGCGATGTTGAGCTGGTCGTCGTTCGTGCCGAGGCCGATGAAGGTGCCGGCCTCGCGGCGTACGCCGGTGAGGCGGTAGGCCATGGTGCCGTCCGAACCCTCGACCGGGCCGCCGACGTCGAAATTGCCCTGGAAGCGTCCGAAGCTGCCGGCTTGGAACTGCACCTCGCCGAACGGCACGAAGACGGGGCGCTTGCTCGTGATATCGAGGATGCCGCCGGGCGATCCGAGGCCGTAGAGGCCGGAGGCCGGGCCGCGGAGGATGGTCAGCGCCTCGGCGCCGTAGGGCTCGCTTTTGGGAAAGGCGAAGCCGCTGCCGATCACGCGCAGGCCGTCACGATAGATGCCCTGGTTGGTGAGCACGTCGAAGCCGCGGATGAAGATCTGATCGAAGCGCGGGTCGAAGCCCGACCGGGCGGAAATGGCGCCCGGGACGTAGTTGACCGCGTCGGTGAACGTCTGGACGTTGCGGTCGTTCAGCTGCTCTCGGGTGACCACCGAGACCGATTGCGGGGCCTCGATCAGCGGGGTGTTGGTTTTGGTGGCGGCCGTGGCGACGCGCGCGGTGTAGCCGGTGATCCCGGAGGGGCCGCCACCGCCGCCGCTGGTGGCGGCCGTGCCGCCGTCGCCGGCGCTGACGTTGAGGCCGCCGGAGCCGGCCGATGCCGGCGCGGCGTTGCCGGGTCCCACCGCCTCGACCGAGATCTCGTTGAGCTGAACGGTGCCATCTTGTGCCACCACGGGACCGGCGAGGATTGTGGTGGTGAGAAGGACGGGGAGGAGCGAGGAGCGGTGGGACATGGATCACGCTGGCGCGCGCTCGGACGAGCGCAGTACCCGTGTGATCGTCCTTCACGGATCCGCGAGCAAGCCAAAAACGTGTTATAGATCACACACTTAAAACGGTTCAAATCTGAAAATCTTCTAAATTCAAAGTGGGCGAATGCCCCTCGTCGAGGCCGAGGCGCAGGGCATCCGAGAGGGTTCGGGCCGTGAGCGACCTGCGCCGCGCCCGCCGGCGCGAGCCGAGCGAGCGGGGGAGGAAATCGAACGTCGGCTTTCCAGCGCCAAGCCGACTTCCGTTCACCGCCCTTCGCGGCCTTTCACAGGGTCAAGCTGCGCGCGCAGGTCTTTGGTCAGCGCAGGCGCCGCGGTCAGCGCAGGAGCCAGGTGCCGACGAAGGCGAGGGCGGCCGAGTAGACGGCGTATCCGTCCTCGTCCGTCACGACCACGGTGATGGTCTGGCGCTCGCCCTCGGCCGGGCTCTCGTCGACGGCGATGGCGGGCAGCAGGCGCTTGGCCTGGAGCGCGGCGGCCTGCACGTCCTCGCACAAGGTGCCCACGTCGTCGCGCTGGTGGAAGCCGTCGTGGATGTCGAAGAAGTAGCGGGGCACAGGCTGTCCACGCGTGGAAGGCGGGAGCGCATCCGTCTCTCAGGCGCGGAGCGCCGAATACTGGGGCCGCGATGGCAGAATCGTATACATCCCGACCGGGACGGCAACCGCGCGAGTGTCGCATGCGGCGGCGGCGCACGAACCGGCCGATGTATTGGCCCGATCCCCGTGCGGACGGTGCGATAGCCTCGCGGAGATTCGCGCGCCTCGTCCCTCCTTTCCCGACCCTGGCGTGAGCCGAGGCCCACCCTTCCCCCACGAAAGGGGAGGGACGATGCGGCGCCCGCCTCCGGCGCCGGCGCGGATGGCGCGGACGGAAAATTTCCGGTTTCCTGCTTGTCCTGTCCGGCGATCGTCGAAAGATCCGCGAGGAGCCTGCCATCCCGAGCCCCACCGCCCCGGTCCCGCCCGCGATGCCCTACCTGCCGCAGCTCGACGGGGTTCGGGCGCTGGCGATCGCCGTCGTCTACGTCGCCCATTGCGGGCTGAGCCACGTCGTGCCCGGCGGCTTCGGCGTCACGGTGTTCTTCTTCCTGTCGGGCTACCTGATCACCACGCTGCTGCGGATCGAGCGGGGGCGGACCGGGACGGTCTCGCTGCCGGCGTTCTACCTGCGCCGAAGCTTGCGCATCCTGCCGCCGATGTACCTGGCGCTGGCGTTGTCCGGCCTGCTCCACGGGCTCGGGCTGCTCGACTGGATGCCGGTCGACGCGGCGGCGGTGCTCGGGCAGGCGACGTTCCTGACGAACTATCCCGACCTTCTCGGCACCGAGCGGGTGCTGCCGGTGCCGCTGTGGAGCCTCGCCATCGAGGAGCACTTCTACCTGCTGTTCCCGCTGGCCTACCTCGCGTGGCTCGGGCGCCTGTCGCCGCGGCGGGCGGCCGTGGCGTGCCTGGCGCTGTGCGGCGCGGTGCTGGCGATCCGCGGCCTCAACGTGTGGCGGCTCGCCGACTACAGCCTGAACTACTCCTGGACCCACACCCGCATCGACGCGATCCTGTTCGGCTGCTGCCTCGGCCTGTGGAACAACCCGGTGATCCCGGCCGACCGCGCCTGGCGGCCGAAACCCTGGCACGTGGCGGCGGCGGGCGCCGTGATCCTCGCCACCCTCGCGGTGCGCGACCCCGCCTTCCGCGAGACCCTGCGCTACACCCTGCAGAGCGCGGCGCTGCTCGTGCCGTTCTCGGCGGCGCTTCAGGGGCGCGGATGGGTCGTGCGGGCCCTGGGCTCCGCGCCGATGCGCCGGCTCGGGCTGTACTCCTACAGCTTCTACCTGGTGCACCCGACGGTGATCGCGCTGCTGCTGCACCTGCGGCCGGGCTCGGGCCCGCTCGTGCTGATCGCCGCCGGCCTGGTGCCGACGCTCGCCCTCTGCGCGCTGATGCAGGTCGCGGTGGAGCGCCCCTGCGCCCGGCTGCGCCGGCGCCTGCTCGCCCCGTCCGGCCGGCCGCCGGAGCCGAGCCTCGCCGACCCCGCGCGCCGGGCGGCCTGAACCGCGCGGCGGCCCGCGGCGTTCCTCCGGCACACCGAAGGAGACCGCCCGTGCGCCGCCCGATCGCAACCCGCCCGCCGATCGCCGCTCCCCTGCTTCTCGCCGTCCCCCTGCTGCTCGCCGCAGGCCTGCTGGCCGCCGCCGGCCCGGCTCAGGCGCAGCGCGTCGACACCACGACGCTCACCTGCGCGCAGGCCCGCGGCGCCGTCGCCCGCGCCGGCGGCATCGTGCTCGGCACCGGCGGCCCGACCTACGACCGCTTCGTCCGCGACCGCAGCTTCTGCGAGGCGACGGAGGTGACGCGATCCGCCTACGCGCCGACACGCACCGACCCGAGCTGCTTCGTCGGCTACCGGTGCATCGAGCCGGGGTTCGACGACTGGTTCGGCGACCGGTGAGGCCGTCCCCTCAGTGGAGGAACGGCAGGGCGTGCGGCGCGAGGTAGCCGAAGCCGAGCAGCACCGCGCCGGCCGCGCCGAGCAGGCCGCCGGCGAAGACCAGGGCGACGATGCCGGTGATCACCTCGGCCGAGGCCAGCACGATGCCGATCTGGAAGGCGGCCGAGGCCAGCTCGTAATGGTGGTAGCGCAGCAGCGAGAGGTCGCGGTTGTTCTGCGCGGTCTTCGCCTTCTCGGCGAGTTCCTTGCGCCCCTCGCCGGTGGCGGGCTCGGAATCCCAGCGCGCCATCGTCTTCGCCCACTCGGCGCGCTTGGCCGCGATCGCGTCCTGGTTCGGCCCCGGCGGCACCAGGGCCACCGCCTCGTCGGCGGTCTTGAGCACCGTGGCGCGGATGGTGCGCGCCTGGAAGAACGCCCACTGGTTGGCCGCCTCGACGTTGGCGCCGATCGCGTCGGTCTGCGCCGCCTTGCCCAGCGTCTCGCTGAACGCGAGGAACAGCGCCAGCACCGAGATCAGCAGCGCGACGCGCTTGTTCGACGTCCCGCCCGCTCCGTGACCACCCGACATCCGCTCAACGCTCCCCGTTCGATTCGTGCGGGCGCAGTCACAGCGCATCCGGCGCGCGGATGCAACGCGGCCGAGCTTTTAGGCCGATCCGCCGGCACCGCCTATGCTTCGGCGCGGCCCGATTCGCGGCCGGCGGTTTTCGTCTCCGGAGGACGCGTGATGCGCATCGCCAGCCTCACCTTCATGGCCCTCGCCCTCGGGCTGGCGGGACCCGCCCGCGCCCAGGCGCCGCAGAAGGCGGTTCCCCAAGTCGCTCCCCAAGTCCCTTCCCAGGTCACGCCTCAAGTCACCCTCGATCCGGCCCGCCTGGCGGCGGCAAAGGCGGTGGTCGCCCGCGCCCAGGGCGATCGCGACACCACGCTCCAGGCGATGACCGCGCCGATGACGGCGATGGTCCAGCAGATGGGGCTCAAGCAGCCCGATCGGGCCAAGGTCATGGTGCAGGAGGTGATCATGCCGATCCTCTCCGAGCATTACGACGAGCTGCTCAACCTGCAGGCGATCTCGTTCGCGGCCGTGCTGTCGAAGGCGGACCTGGAGGCCATCGCCGCGTTCTACGACACGCCGGCCGGCCGCAACATGGCCAAGGCGCAGCCGCAGCTGGCCCAGGCGCAGCTGACGGGCATGCAGCACTGGATCGGCAGCCTGGCCGGCGAGATGCAGGCGAAGCTCGCCGCGACCGCCGAGGCGCACGGCTGGGTGCCGGGCGGGAACAAGCCGAAGCCGAACTGAGCCTCCGGCTCTTCCGGCGGCGCCCGCCTACTCCGCCGCCTGCGCGAACACCGTGCCGGCGCGCGGCAGGTCGAGGGTGTCCCAGGTCTCGACCAGCGCCGCCGTCAGGGTGGCGATGCGGGCGGCGTCGTGGAACGGCGAGGGGGTGATGCGCAGGCGCTCGGTGCCGCGCGGCACCGTCGGGTAGTTGATCGGCTGGATGTAGATCGCGTGGCGCTCGAGCAGGTGGTCGGCGGCTGCCTTGCACAGCTCGGCGTCGCCCACCATCACCGGCACGATGTGCGTCTCGGTGGCGAGCACCGGCAGGCCGGCCTCCTCCAGCGCGCGCTTGGTCGCGGCGGCCTGGCGCTGGTGCGCCTCGCGCTCGGCCGTCGAGCGCTTGAGGTAGCGCACCGAGGCGCGCGCGGCGGCGGCGATCGCCGGCGGGATCGCCGTGGTGAAGATGAAGCCGGGGGCGAAGCTCCGCACCGCGTCGCAGAGCGCGGCCGAGCCGGTGATGTAGCCGCCGACGCAGCCGAACCCCTTGGCCAGCGTGCCCTCGATCACGTCGACCCGGTGCATCACGCCCTCGCGCTCGGCCATGCCGCCGCCGCGCGGCCCGTAGAGGCCGACCGCGTGGACCTCGTCGAGGTAGGTCATCGCGCCGTACCGCTCGGCGAGGTCGCAGATCGCGCCGATCGGCGCCACGTCGCCGTCCATCGAGTAGACGCTCTCGAAGGCGATCAGCACGTTGCGGCCGGCCGCCTCGACCAGCAGCGCTTCCAGGTGCGCGAGGTCGTTGTGGCGGAAGATCCGCTTCTCGCAGCCCGCGTGGCGCACGCCTTCGATCATCGAGTTGTGGTTGAACGCGTCCGACAGGATCAGGCAGTCCGGGATCAGCTTGGCGATGGTGGAGATGCCGGCCTGGTTCGAGACGTAGCCCGAGGTGAAGACCAGGCCCGCCTCCTTGCCGTGCAGGTCGGCGAGCTCGCGCTCGAGGTCGACCAGCGGCGAGTTGTTGCCGGCGATGTTGCGGGTACCGCCGGCGCCGACGCCGCAGCGCTTGGCCGTGTCGGTGAGCGCGGAGACCACCTCCGGGTGCTGGCCCATGCCGAGGTAGTCGTTCGAGCACCACACGGTGATCTCCGAGGTCGCCCCGTCCGGCCGGCGCCAGTTCGCGATCGGGAAGCGGCCCGCGATGCGCTCGATGTCGGCGAACACCCGGTAGCGGCGCTCGCCGTGCAGGCGCTCCAGCGCGCCGCGGAAATGCGCCTCGTAGTCCACCCGCCGCGCCGCGATCTGGCCCTGCACGGAGCCCGGGCCGCGTTCGGAACCGTGCGCGTGCGTGGGGGCCGGTGTGGAGGCGGGCCGGGTCTCGGGCATGGATGTCCTTGGGGGCTGGCCGGGCGTCGGATGCGCCGAGGCGCGGGATCGTCGTCGGCCGGGCCTGTTCGGGATGCGGGAAGGCGCGGCCGAGGACCGGTACGGTCCGGCGCGCCCGATCGCGCATCGGGTGGAGAGGAATCCGGCGGCGTCGCGTGGCGCCGTCGGACCGGAAGATACAGCCGGATCTGGAATCGGTTCAAGGTGACGGGGCGTCATCCCTGCCTTGCAGGCCGACGGGGGGCCGCCGCCGGCATTCGAGCGACCCTTTGAACGCCGCCGGGGCCATCGCCCCGACGGATGGATTGTGAGGTGCCGGCGGACGATCTAGGAGTCGAAGGCGACGATGGGTCGCGTGACGCATGACGACGAAGAACGACGAGGCCCGGGCCGCCCGCCTCAAGGCGGCCCTGCGCGAGAACCTGCGGCGGCGCAAGCGCCAGGTCCGCGGCCGGGGCGAGCCGGCGGCGGGGCAAGAGGCGGCGCAGGAGGAGGGGCAGGTCGCGGCGGAGGACGCCGCCGAGCCGCCGGACGACCGCGACCCGGCCCCGTCGGACGCGCCGTCGTCGTAGGCGGCACGCGAGGCATCGGCGCTGCGTCCGCAGCCCGAGCCCGTCGAGCCGGCTCCTCCGCGACGTCACTTGGATGAGGCGGGACGCGTTTCGCCGGGCTCGGCAGGGGCCTGCGTCCCGTCGCCGGGCCGGGTCCTTCCCGGATCGTCCGGGGCGAAGCGGAAGGGGCGGCGCGGATCGGCGCCGCGATGCTCCCGCCTCCGAGGCCGGCCTGCGAACCGAGCAAAGACCCGGCGCGCCGGCGCGGTCCCCTTTCGGACAAAACTCGCCTATAGGCTGCGCTCGAGCATGGGCGGCGAGCGCCCGAGGGGCAGGGCCGGCGGCGCGCGGGACGAAGCGCGGCGCGTGAGGATCACGAGACCATGGACCGCATCCACATCACCGGCGGCGTGCCGCTCAACGGCACGATCCCGATCTCGGGGGCGAAGAACGCCGCCCTGCCGCTGATGATCGCGAGCCTTCTCACCGGCGACACGCTGGAGCTCGCCAACGTGCCGCGGCTCGCCGACATCGCCGCGCTGACGCGGATCCTCGGCAACCACGGCGTCGACCACATGGTGGTCGGCAAGCGCCCGGGGCAGACCACCGAGACCGGCCAGACCATCCGGCTCACCGCCTCCAACGTCATCGACACCACGGCGCCCTACGAGCTGGTTTCGACCATGCGGGCGAGCTTCTGGGTGGTCGCGCCGCTGCTGGCGCGCTTCGGCGAGGCCAAGGTCTCGCTCCCCGGCGGCTGCGCCATCGGCACCCGGCCGGTCGACCTCCTGATCATGGCGCTGGAGAGGCTCGGCGCGCAGATCGAGATCGATGCCGGCTACGTCGTCGCCAAGACCAAGAACGGCCTGCGCGGCGCCGAGATCGACTTCCCGAAGGTAACCGTCGGCGGCACCCACGTGGCGCTGATGGCGGCCTCCCTCGCCTACGGCACCACGGTGATCTCCAACGCCGCCCGCGAGCCGGAGGTGGTGGATCTCGCCGAGTGCCTCACCAAGATGGGCGCCCGCATCCAGGGCGCCGGCACCCCGCGCATCGTGATCGAGGGCGTCGCCCGCATGAACGGCGCCCGCCACGAGGTGCTGCCCGACCGGATCGAGACCGGCACCTACGCCATGGCGGTGGCGATGACCGGCGGCGACGTGGTCTTGGAGAACACCCGCGCCGACCTGCTGCATTCGGCCCTCGACATCCTCTCCACCACCGGCGCCGAGATCACCCAGGTTCCCGGCGGCATCCGGGTGCGGCGCAACGGGGCGGGAATCGCGGCGGTCGACGTGACCACCGACCCGTTCCCGGGCTTCCCCACCGACCTGCAGGCGCAGTTCATGGCGCTGATGACCCTGGCCAACGGCCAGTCGCAGATCCGCGAGACCATCTTCGAGAACCGCTTCATGCACGTGCAGGAGCTGGCGCGCCTGGGCGCCCGGATCCGCCTCGAGGGCGACCTCGCCATCGTCGAGGGCGTCGACCGCCTCAAGGGCGCGCCCGTGATGGCGACCGACCTGCGCGCCTCGGTGTCGCTGGTGATCGCGGGGCTGGCGGCCGAGGGCGAGACCCAGATCAACCGGGTCTACCACCTCGACCGCGGCTTCGAGGCGCTGGAGGCCAAGCTCGCCCGCTGCGGCGCGCGGATCGAGCGCGTGCGGGCCTGAATCGCCCGCCGTATCGAGCGCCCGCCCGCCTGCATTCGCGCGGCGCGGGCCGGGCCCGGGCAGTCGAGCGCGGGCGGATGCGGCTGCGAAGACCGCCGATAATCCCAATCGATACGGTTTTATAGGATCGTCGTCTTGTCTCGTGCGGCTCGCACGAGCAGGGAATCTTAACTCGCGCCTGCCTAAGGACCGGCTCAAGCTCTCCGAGCATTTTCGAGACGGATCGATGTCGGCATTCTCACGTCTCGAGGCGCGCCTGCCCGCCATGACCATCGGGCTCGCGCTCCTCAGCGCCACGGCGATGGGCGGCTTCAGCTGGCACCAGGCCCGCGCCGGGCTGATGGAGGCGGCGCGCGAGCGGCTGCAGCTTGCCGCCGACGCGCGGCGCGACGGGGTCGAGCTGGTCGCCGACCGGATGCAGGCCGACTTCCTCACGGTGGCGGCGCACCCGCAGGTGGTGTCGAACGTCGCCGACCTGATCGAGACCCTCGACCCGTCCAAGCCCGACTATGCCGGCCTCCTGGCCGCCTTCCGGGCGCCGGAGACGGCGGCGGCGCGCATCGCGCTCGACGGCACGGCGACCAACACGATGTACGGGCGCCGGCACGCGAAGGTGCAGGAGGTCGCCCGCAAGCTGCTGGCGCAGGCGGGCTACGCCGACCTGATGGTGCTCGATGAGGGCGGGCGCATCGTCTACACCACCACCAAGGGCGAGGATTTCGCGCGGCCTGTCTCCGATCCGGCGCTGCGGGGAACCGGGCTGGCGCGGCTGTTCGAGCGCCTGAAGGCCGCCGACCCCGAGGCCGCCCTGTTCGAGGATTTCGCGGCCTATCCGGTCGATGCCGGGCCCTCCGCCTTCATCGGCCGCGCGGTGACGAAGCGCGCCAACGTCGCCATGGGCACGGCGCAGGCGGCCGAGCGCATCGGCTACGTCGTGATGCGGGTCGGGCCGGCCCTGTTCGACCCCACCCTGTCGAAGCGCACCGGCCTCGGCGAGACCGGGCAGACGCTCTCGACCGGCGCCGACGGCCTGCTGCGCACCCGGCCGCCGCTGAACCCGGACGCCAAGGCCGGCAGCCCCCTCGATGCGCTCGGGATCGCCCCGGCCCGCCTCGCGGAGGGGCGGCCGTTCGACTTTTCGGGCGCGGACGGCCGACACCTGGCGGCGTCCTCGGTCGTGTCGGTGCTCGGCGCGCCCTGGACGGTGATCGCGGAGCAGAGCCTCGACGAGGCGATCGGCGCCGTCTCGACCCTGTCGCGGACGCTGGCGCTGGTCGGGCTCGGGGTGCTGGCCGGCACCGCCATCCTCGGCCTGCTGCTGGCCCGGTCGATCGCGCGGCCCCTCGGCGCGCTCACCGCCGCGCTCAAGGCCCTGGCCGCCCGGCAGGCGCTGGAGCAGGTGCCCGGCAGCGGCCGGCGCGACGAGATCGGCGACATCGCCCGGGCGGTGGTGACGATCCGCGACGTCTCCCTCGAGGAAGCCGCGCAGCAATTGAAGACCACCGAGGCGGCGCGCCTGCGCGAGGCGCAGGCGCGCCGCGCCCTCCTCGGCGACCTCGCCGAGCGCTTCGAGCGGTCGGTCGGCGGCATCGTCGCGCGGGTCGCCGGCTCGGTGGCCGGCCTGCAGGTCGCCTCGGGCGGCATGCGCGATGCGGTCGCGGGCACCTCGCAGCGGTCGAGCAGCGTCGCGAGCACCGCCCACGAGACTGCCCGGAACGTCAACACCGTCGCCGCGGCGGCCGAGGAGCTCGGGGCCACGGTCCAGGAGATCGGGCGGCAGGTCGAGCAGGCGGCGGAGATGTCGGACGGCGCGGTGCGCGAGGCGGCCCGCACGCAGGTCGCCATGGATGCGCTGGCCGCGGCCGCGACCCGGATCGGCGACGTCGTCGGCCTGGTCTCGACCATCGCCGGGCAGACCAACCTGCTGGCCCTGAACGCCACGATCGAGGCGGCGCGGGCGGGCGAGGCCGGCCGCGGCTTCGCGGTGGTGGCGGCCGAGGTCAAGGACCTCGCCGCGCAGACCGCGCGGGCGACGGAGGAGATCGGCCAGCAGATCGCCTCGATCCAGGCCGCCGCGGGGGAGGCCTCGGGGGCGATCCACGCGATCACCGGGCGGATCGACGCGATGAACCATGTGGCGACCAGCATCGCCGCCGCGGTGGAGGAGCAGGGCGTGACGACCCAGGAGATCGTGCGCAACATGGGCCAGGCCTCGGCCGGCACCGGCGCCATGACGGCGGACATCGCCGCCGTCGCCCGCGCGGCGGACGCCGCCGGCACCGAGGTCGCGGCGGTGCTGCTGGCCTCCGACGAGCTCGCCGACCAGTCGGCGCGGCTGCGCGCCGAGATCGGCACCTTCCTGGCGGGCGTCCGCGCCGCCTGAGCGAAGCGGGCCGCCTTTCAGGACTCGGGCCGGCTCCCCCTCGCCGGGGCGCGCCGATCGGCGGCCGGGGGAGGGGACGCTCCGTCGCCCGCCCGCACCCGCATCCGTCGCGGCGTCCGCCTGGCGGGCGCGCCTCGGGACGAAGTCGCGGGTGGAATCCCGATCGACGGGCGTCCGAAACGAGAAGGGCCGCCCGGCCCGGATGGCTGGACGGCCCCTTGCCGATGGGAAGCCTTCCGATCAGCGGCCGATGGCGCCGCGCTTGAACCCGAAGCCCGGGACTTCGCAGCCGCAGGACGAGTTGAACGGCGCCGGGCGGGTGACGCAGTTGCCGCGGGCGGTGACGCAGATGCTGCCGCCGCGGCCGCCGCGGAAGTCGTCGCGGCGACGGTCGTAGCGATCCTCGTCGTAGTCGCGGCGGCGCGGGCGATCGTCGTCGTAGCCGCGGTCGAACCGGCGCGGGCCGCCGTAATCGTAGTACTGGGCGCTCGCCACGGTCGCGCCGAGGGTCGTCCCGAGGGTCAGGGCGGCGATGGCCGCGAGGGTGAGGCGCTTCATGGTCATAAGGTGTGTCCGTCTCCGGTCCGAGGTCGACGTGGGGTCGACCGGGTGTCTACGCGGGGCTGCCTGAACGTCGGCTGAGGCCGGCGCAACGGCTGTCCGCCCGGCGGCCCCGACGCTCAACGCGGCAGACTGCGCATCGGCCGCCACAATCGTCCGGCATGGTGCACGGCCGCCGCCCCGTCCGCCCTCGGCCTGCGACGACGGCCTGCGGTTGCCGGAACCGGCCGGCCTCGCTACTGACGCGGGCGAAAATGTTTCCCGTGAAACCTCCCCCGGAGCGGCCCCCCGACATGGAGCTCCTCAAGCTCGCGGCCCTCGACGCCGAGGACCTCACCGTCATCTCCGCCCACCTTCAGGATGCGGTGCTGAACGTGGCCGACCTCACCTTCCTCGCCGCCGAGCACCGCTTCGTGCTGGCGCTGCGCCGGTTCGACTGGCAGGCGCCGGAGACGCCGCGGCGGCGGCTCGCCGGCCTGCATTTCGAGCGCGTGCTCGGGGTCCGCACCCGCGGCCTGACGCCGGGGGATGCCAGCTTGAGCCTGCTCGCGATCACCTTCGAGGAGACCGAGGCGCCGTCCGGCATCGTCACGCTGCTGTTCTCCGGCCAGGCCGCGATCCGCCTCGACGTCGAGTGCATCGAGGCGCGGATGAAGGATCTCGGGCCGGTCTGGGAGGCCGACAGCCGCCCGGGCCACGCGGCGCCCGCCTCCGGCCCGTCGGCCTGAGCCGTCGCGTCCCACGCCCTCACCAGAAGAAGCGCCCGATGATCCGCCTCGATAGCAGCGACCCGACCTTCGCGGACGACTTCGCCCGGCTGCTCACGGTCAAGCGCGAGATCTCGGAGGACGTCGACGAGACCGTGCGCGCCATCATCGCCGGCGTGGTGAAGGGCGGCGACGCGGCGCTGGTCGACTACACCCGAACATTCGACCGGCTCGGCGACGGCTTCGGCGCGTCCGCCCTGCGCGTCACCGCGGACGAGATCGCGGCGGCGCTCGAAGCCTGCCCGGCCGAGGCGCTGGAGGCGCTGCGGTTCGCCGCCGCCCGGATCGAGGCGTTCCACGCCGAGCAGGTCCCGGGCGACCGCCGGACCACCGACGCCCTCGGCGTCACCTCGGGCTGGCGCTGGACCGCGCTCGAATCGGTCGGGCTCTACGTGCCCGGCGGCACGGCGAGCTACCCGTCCTCGGTGCTGATGAACGCGATTCCCGCCCGCGTCGCCGGGGTGCCGCGGATCGTCATGGTGGTGCCGATGCCCGACGGGCAGTCGAACCCGCTGGTGCTCGCCGCCGCGCACCTGTCGGGCGTCCACGAGGTCTATCGCGTCGGCGGGGCGCAGGCGGTGGCGGCGCTGGCCTACGGCACCGAGACGATCGCGCCGGTGGCCAAGATCGTCGGGCCCGGCAACGCCTACGTCGCGGCGGCCAAGCGCCGGGTGTTCGGCCAGGTCGGCATCGACATGATCGCCGGCCCCTCCGAGGTGCTGATCCTGGCCGACGGCCACGCCAACCCGGACTGGATCGCCGCCGACCTGCTGGCCCAGGCCGAGCACGACGTCGCCGCCCAGTCGATCCTGATCACCGACAGCGCCGCGCTGGCCGAGGCCGCGGAATCCGCCGTCGAGCGCGCGCTCGCCACCCTGCCGCGCCAGGAGATCGCGCGGGCGAGCTGGCGCGACTACGGCGCGATCGTCCGGGTCCGCAGCTTCGACGAGGCGGTGCCGCTGGTCGACCGCCTGGCGCCGGAGCACCTGGAGATCGAGACGCAGGACGCCGAGGCGCTCTCGCGAAAAATCCGCAACGCCGGGGCGATCTTCCTCGGCTCGCACACGCCCGAGGCGATCGGCGACTACGTCGGCGGCCCCAACCACGTCCTGCCGACCGCGCGCTCGGCGCGGTTCTCGTCCGGCCTCGGGGTGCTCGACTTCATGAAGCGCACCACGATCCTGGCCTGCACGCCGGAGAGCTTGCGGGCGCTCGGCCCCGCGGCGATAACGCTGGGCCGGTCGGAGGGCCTCGAGGGGCACGCCCGCTCCGTCGCGATCCGGCTGAACCTTTGAAGGCACGCGCACGATGTCGGAGGTCAAGGGGGGTGGGACGGGGGTCGAGAAGCGGGCCGAGCCGGCCGGGAAGGGCACGGATCGCCTGATCGGGGTCACGCTCGACGAGGACTCGATCGGCCGCGGCAACCCCGACCAGGAGCACGAGCGCGCGATCGCGATCTTCGACATCCTCGAGGACAACCACTTCGCGATCCCGGGCCGCACCGGGCCCTACGCGCTCAACCTCGGGCTCGTCGAGAACAAGCTCTCCTTCGCGATCCTGTCCCCGACGGGCGACCCGGTGATGACCCACCTGCTGTCGCTGACCCCGTTCCGCCGGGTGATCCGCGACTACGAGATGATCTGCGAGAGCTACTACAACGCCATTCGCACCGCCTCCCCGACGCAGATCGAGGCGATCGACATGGGCCGGCGCGGCCTGCACAACGAGGCGTCCGAGACCCTGAGGGAGCGCCTGGCCGGCAAGGTCGACCTCGACCACGACACCGCCCGGCGGCTGTTCACCCTGGTCTTCGCCTTGCACTGGAAGGGCTGAGGTGGGCCTGCGCCGCCGACGCCCACACCGGCACAGACGCTGAGAGCCCCCGCGCGATGGACGTCCTCGTCCCGCCTCCGCCCGGCGACCTCGTCGTGCCGCGCAAGCGCCGGGTCCAGTCGGTGCTGTTCATGTGCAACTTCAACGCCGTGCGCTCGCCCGCGGCGGAGGTGATCGCGCGCCACTACTTCGGCAAGTCGATCTACGTGCAGTCGGCCGGCGTGCGCTCGGGCGAGCCGGTCGACCCGTTCATGGTCGCGGCGCTGGACGAGATCGGCATCGACGCCAGGAAGCACCGGCCCCGCACCATCGAGGAGCTCGACGAGTGGGAGGGGCTGAACTTCGACCTGATCGTGACGCTGGCCCCCGAAGCGCACCACAAGGCGCTGGCGATGACCCACACCCTGGCGGCCGACGTCGAGTACTGGCAGACGGCGGACCCGACCATCCTCCAGGACGCCTCCCGCGAGCAGCGCATGGACGCCTACCGCGACGTCCGCGACGGGCTGACCTACCGGATCAAGATGCGGCTGAAGGGGTAGGGGACGCGGCGCGGGAGGCTCCGCGGTCGATCTGGCGCTTCCCCGCCGCGCGAACCGATCGCGGCGCATCCCGCGCGAAGGTCTGCCGCACTCACCTGTTTTGCCGGCAAAGCGCGGGTCCCCTCTCCCGTTTGGGAGAGGGGACCCGTTCGGCGCGAGGTGGTCGACACGATCGGTGTGCGGCGGGGAAGTCGCGCCCTCACGCCTCCAGCCGGCGCATCCCGGTGATCGCGCCGTAGCTGTTGGCGGCGATCCGTTCCGCCGCCCGACGCAGGGGCTCGACCGCCACCGCCATGTGATGGCCGTTGGCGTGGATCAGGGTGTCGGCGTCGAGCATCAGGCCGGTATGGCCGCGCCAGTCGACGAAGTCGCCGCGGCGCAGGCCGTCGAAGCCGATCGGCAGGGCGCGGCCGACGGCGCCGGCCTGCTGGTCGGCGTCGCGCGGACAGGGCAGGCCGGCGAGATCGAGGCAGAGCTGGACCAGGCCCGAGCAGTCGAGCCCGAGGCTGGTGCGCCCGCCCCACAGGTAGGGCGTCCCGACCAGCCGCTCGGCGGTGGCCGCGTAGTCCGGCACCGTGCGGTCGAGGGGCGCGCAGTGGGCGGCGAAGACGAAGGCGTCGCCGACCCGGACGAAGTCGCCGGCCGTGTCTGCGACCGTTATCCGCGCCCCGAGCCCGAGATGGCCGAGCGCCGGGCGCTTCATGTCGGGGGCGGGGTAGAGGAAGCTGCGCAGGGCCGTCACCCGGTGGGTCGGGGCCGGGTCGGCCGGGCCGAGGCTCGCCGCCGGCAGGTAGCCGACATAGCCGTCGCGCACGAGCTGGACCCAGGCGAACCCGTCGCCGACCTCGTACACGGCGACCGCGTCGCCCATCACCGCCTCGGTCTCGAGCCCGGCCTCCGGTCGCGGCATCCGGCGAAGCGGGGCGGCCGGGACCACGACCCGGCGCGGCTCGCCGGCGACGAAGCGCGCCGCCTCGACCGCGCCGCGCAGGCGGATGTCGGCGAGGTCCGGCCGGGCCGGCGTGGTGCGCGGATCGTGGATCGCGGTCGGCGGGCTCGTCATCACGGCTCGGGGCTGCGGCTGTCTCGGAATCTGCGGGCGTCTCGGGGCTCATGATCGCGGGCCGCGGTGACCGAACCACGCCACGGGACGCGTCTCCTCCCGCGCCATTTCGACGCATCGTCGTGCTGCTTGAGACGGCAACTGCATCATGAATGCGCCAGCGCGCCCGCAGGATCGCGGCGCACCTCTGCCTGCCTCTTCGGCACGCCGGGGCATGCATGGCAGGACGGCGACGGCCTCGTTTTGATGCGGTGCACAATCGGCGCGAATCGGGTACGGTGGGCCATGACGAGCGCGAGCCCTGCCGTGAAGAAGTCGAAGAAGAGCTTTGCCGACCTGCCGCCGATCCGGGTCCGCCGCGAGCCGCCGACGATCGTCGAGGCGGTGACCGCCGCGCAGGACCTGTCCGACGACCTCGAGCAGCAGATCGAGATCGCGGCCGGGCTGATCGGCCTGCCCGCCGAGGAGGTCCGCCCGCACGTCGTCGCGGCGCTGCGGGCCAAGCCCGAGCGCGTGCCGGAGCGGATCATCGCCCAGGCCGGCCCGAGCCGGGCGCCGCGCACCGTCATCGTCGAGCGCCGCACCCGCCCGCCGGTGATCGTCGAGCGCCGCGGCCGCCCGCTCGATCCGCGGCGCTGACGGCGCCCGCGGACCGCCTTCGGGTCCCGCGCTACCAGGCGAGCGTCTCGCCGCGGTAGTCGAGATAGGCCGTGCCGGGCCGGCCGAGCCGGGCCTCGATCACGTCGGCCATGCCGGCGACGCTGGTCGCCACGTCGATGTCGGCCCCGTCGCCGCCCATCTCGGTCCGCACCCAGCCCGGATGCATCAGCACCACGCTCAGGTTCTCCGCCGCGTGGCGGATCGCGAAGCTGCGGACCAGGGTGTTCAGCGCCGCCTTGCTGGCGCGGTAGTTTTCCCAGCCGCCGGAGGTGTTGAGCCCGACGCTGCCGAGGATCGAGCTCATGAACACCAGGCTGCCGCCGGGCGCGAGCCGATCGCGGAAGGCTTCGGCGAAGCGGACCGGGCTGATCGCGTTGGTGAGGTAGACCTGCGCCGCGACCGGCCGCGGCACCGCGTGCAGCGGATCGTGCGCCTGCGTCGCCACGCCGGCCACCACGAACACCAGGTCGAATGTTCGGGACGCCAGCCGGTCGTGCAGGGCCGAGACCGCTTGGTCGTCGTCGATGTCGGCGGTCTCGATCGTCAGCGCCTCGGATTCGAGGGCGGCCAGGCCCGGCGAGGCCTTGCGCTGGGTCGCGGTGACGCGCCAGCCGCGCCCCAGGAAGGTCTCGACGAGCCCGAGCCCGAGGCCGCGCGAGGCCCCGACGATCAGCGCGTTCCTGGCCGACGGATGTTCGAGTTCTGCCATGGAATGTCTCCTGCGAGGCCGGGTTCGGGATTTCTTGGGAGGAAGGTGGCTTCATCGCGCGATGCGGAAAGCGCCGTTGGGGATCGCCCGGTGTGCCGCCGCACGTTCGGTACCTCCACCCTCGGACGCAGCTTCGACACGCCCCCCTTCCCTCCCCCGACGATCTCGGGCTTGCCCGCGATCCGCACGCTGTGTGCCCAAGTCGGGCAGGCCCGACTTGGGTGCGGGGGAGGGGAAGGCGACGTGGGCGCCTTGCGCGCGAAACGTACGGGTTCGGCGCCTTGCCCCGTTCCCTCAATCCCCCGTCTGCACCGCCCAGGTGGCGTGGCGGATGCCCGGTTGCGCCTGCAGGGCGGCGACCACCGCGTCGAGCTCCTTGGCCGCCACCGCGCTGGCGATGAGGGTCGCGACCACGTCCACCGCCGCGTCGCCGCGCTCCTCGACCTCGACGCCGCCGACCGGGTAGCCCGCCGCTTCCAGCCGCTCGACCAGCATGTCCTGGGCGGGGCCCGCGGTGCCGGGGGCGGTGGTGACCTGGACCTCGTAGGTCGCCTCCGTCGCGCTCTCGTCGATCGGCGCGCGGTTGATCGCGTTGACGAGCGGGCGCAGCAGGGTGTTGCAGGCCAGGACCGCGACCGCCACGAACAAAGCCTCCAGCGGCAGGTCGGCGCCGGCGAAGGCGCCGACTGCGGCCGAGCACCACAGGGTCGCAGCCGTGTTGAGGCCGCGCACGTTCATGCCCTCCTTCATGATCACGCCGGCGCCGAGGAAGCCGATGCCGGAGATCACGTAGGCGACGGTGCGGGTCGCGCCCTCGGCCCCGGTCAGCCGCATGCCGAGATCGACGAAGGCGGCCGCCCCCACCGCCACCAGCACTGCCGTGCGCAGGCCGGCGGTGCGCTGGCGGTACTGCCGCTCGGCGCCGATCAGGGTGCCGAGCACAAAGGCCACGATCAGGCTGATCGCCGAATTGACCGGCTCGGGGAGGGGCGTGGGCAGAAGGACCATCCGGTCTCCTAGACGGGCGCGCATGACGGTTCCGTGACGGGAGCCGGTCCCAACCCGAGGTCGCAGCGGGATTGACGGGTGCCCCGGGCAGCGGGCACACCGGCTCGACTATGGATCGATCAAGAATCCAAGTGCGGCGGGTTCAGCCCGCCGGGTTCGACGAGGAGACGTGCAGGATGAAGGCTTCCTTCCAGCCGGCCCGGCCGTGTCGCGCAGGGTCCGTGCGCGCATGAGCGGCGCTGCGCTTGCCGAGCGTCCGGCTGCCGCCGCCGATCCGTTGCGGGCCCGCATCCTCGAGCTCCGCGCCGGCCTGGAGCACGGGCTGATCGGCTGCAAGGGCCTGGTCGAGCGCCTGATGATCGGGCTGCTCACCGGCGGCCACCTGCTGATCGAGGGCGCGCCGGGGCTGGCCAAGACCCGCGCCGTCAAGCGCCTCGCCGACGGGCTCGACGGCTCCTTCGCCCGCATCCAGTGCACGCCCGACCTGATGCCCGCCGACCTCACCGGCACCACCGTGTGGCGCCAGGATGCCGGCACCTTCGAGTTCCTGCCCGGCCCGCTGTTCCACTCGCTGATCCTCGTCGACGAGGTCAACCGCGCGCCGCCGAAGGTGCAGTCGGCCCTGCTCGAGGCGATGGCGGAAGGCCAGATCACCGTCTCCGGCGCGACCCATCCGCTCGCCGACCCGTTCATGGTGGTGGCGACCCAGAACCCGATCGAGCATGCTGGCACCTTCCCGCTGCCCGAGGCGCAGCTCGACCGCTTCCTGCTCCACGTCGTGGTCGGGATGCCGGACGAGGCCTCCGAGCGGAAGATCCTCGACCTCGTCGAGGGCGAGCTCAACCATCACGGCGAGGCGATGCCGGTGAAGCTCTCGGTCGCCGAGGTGCTGGCCGCGCGCGAGGCCGCCCTGAAGACCTACGTCTCGCCGGCGCTGAAGGATTATCTCGTGCGCATCGTCGCCGCGACCCGCACCGATTCCGCGGCGCCGGACCTGCGCGCCGCGATCGAGCATCCGGCCTCGCCGCGCGGCACGCTGGCGCTGATGGTCGCCGGCAAGGCGCGGGCCTACCTCCACGGCCGCGACCACGTCGTCCCCGAGGACGTGGCGGACCTCGCCGCCGACGCGCTCTCCCACCGCATCGGCCTGACCTGGCGC
The DNA here is from genome assembly GCF_022829665.1 of Methylobacterium sp. E-041. Taxonomy (NCBI): domain Bacteria; kingdom Pseudomonadati; phylum Pseudomonadota; class Alphaproteobacteria; order Hyphomicrobiales; family Methylobacteriaceae; genus Methylobacterium; species Methylobacterium sp. E-041. The sequence goes on from NZ_JAKSYQ010000067.1 coordinate 65,857, forward strand.
GCGGCCGCGGAAGGGCTCACCACCCGCGGCATCGTCGGCGGATTGGTCCAGCGGGTGCGGGCGCTCTGAGGGTGGTCCCGGCAACCGCGAGAAGGCCCCGCGCGACCACGCCCTGCGCGGGTCCCCTCTCCCATGAGGAGAGGCGGCCGCGCCGCGCTGGCCGGATTCCGGCATGACCGCCACCGCCGCCCCCGAGACGAACCCGGCCTTCCACCTTTCCGGCGAGGCGCTGATGGGCCTGCGCCACCTCGCGCGCCGCGGCGTCACGCCGGCGACGCGGACGCTGGCGGGCCTGCCCGGCGGCATCGTCACCAAGCGCCGCGGGCGCGGCTCGGAGCCCGACGACGTGCGGCTGTGGTCGGAGGGCGACGACCGCCGCCACATCGACCGCAACGCCACCGCGCGCACCGGCATCCTGCACGTGCGCACCCACCACGACGAGCGCGACCGCGCCGTGGTGCTGCTCGCCGATTTCCGCCCCTCGATGCTGTTCGGCACCCGCCGGGCGCTGCGCTCGGTGGCGGCGGCCGAGGCGCTGGCGCTGCTCGGCTGGCGCGTCGTCGGCGACGGCGGCCGCGTCGGCCTCGTGGTCGCGGGCGCGGACGAGCCGACGGCTCTGCGCCCGGCCGGCGGCGAGCGCGCGATGACGGCCGTCACCGGCGCGCTCGCGTCGGCCCACGCCCGCGCCCTCGCGCAACCCGCCGCCGCCGACCCGCCGCTCGACGCGCTGCTGACGCTGGCCCGCAGCCTGCTGCCGTCCGGCGGCCACCTCGTCCTCGCTTCGGCGCTCGACAGCCCCGGCCCCGACTTCGACCGCCTGCTGACGCTGCTCGCCGAGAGCCTGTCGATCCGCCTGATTCTGGTGAGCGACGCCTTCGAGCGGTCCCGGCCGCCGGGCTTCTACCCCTTCGCCCTGCCCGACGGCCGCCGCGGCACTGTTCAGTCCGCCCGCCAATCCGCACGCCAGCCCGCCCGCGAGCCGGCGCCCGCGCGCCTCGCCGCCGACGAGCGCCTGGCCGACTACGCCCGCCGCGGCATCGCGGGCCTGCGCCTCGACGTCGAGGCCGGCCCGGAGGCCTACGCCCCGCTGATGGAGCGGCTCGATGCGGTGTTGTGAAGCCGCCGCCGTTTCCCTCCCCCCCTGCTCCGCAGGGTACCCTCCCCCGCACCCAAGTCGGGCCCGCCCGACTTGGGCACACGAGGCGCGGATCTCGGGCTTGCCCGAGATCCGTCGGGGGGAGGGGGTGCGTATGCCCGCAGGCGGAAAACGATGACCCCCGCCGACGCTCCTCCCACCCTCGAGGCCCTGCGCGGGCTGCACCTGCCGAACCAGGCGGCGGGGGCGATCTCCGGCGAGGTCGTGGTCGCGATCCTGGCGGGCTTCGCCGCCGCGCTGCTCGTCGGTCTGGTGCGCTATCTCCGGGTCCGCGCCCGCGCCACGGTCCGCCGCGCGGCGTTGCGCGATCTCGCCGCCGCGCGAAACCTCGACCCGGAGGCCCGGCTCGTGGCGCAGGCCCGGCTGCTGCGCCGCGTCGCCCGCACCATGCAGGGCGAGGACGCGGCGAGCGCGCAAGGAACGGCCTGGGCGCACAGGCTCGACGGGCTGTTCGCCACCACCTTCTTCACCGCCGGCGCCGGGCGCGTCCTCGCCGAGGGGCTCTATCGCCGCAGCGACCGGCCGGACCCGGCCGTCCTCGATGCCGACCTCGGGCGCCTGATCGGGCGGATGCGCGGATGAGCCTGCTCCCGGCCTGGGTCACGGCGCTCAGTTCCGCGTTCGATTGGGCGGCGCCGCTGGCGCTGCTGCTGCTGCCGCTGCCGCTGCTGGTCCAGCGCTTCGTCCCGGCCGAGGCCGCGGGCGGCAGCGGTGCGCTCCGCGTGCCGGCCTCGCTGGTGGCGCGCGCCGAGGCCGGCGCCGACGTCGCCGCCCGCGGCCGGCGCCGGACCTGGCTGATCTGGACCTTGTGGGGGGCCCTCGTCGTCGCGCTGGCCGGGCCCCGCCTCGTCCTGCCGGCCACCGCCCTGCCGGCCTCGGGCCGCGAGATCATGCTGGCGATGGACCTGTCCGGCTCGATGGAGCGGCGCGACTTCTCGCTCGACGGCGAGACCGTGAACCGCCTCGTCGCGGTCAAGCGCGTCGGCGCCGACTTCATCCGCCGCCGCGCCGGCGACCGCATCGGCCTGGTGATCTTCGCCGACCAGGCCTTCGTCGCGGCCGGCCTCACCTTCGACATGGCGAGCGTGGCGCGGGCCCTGGAGGAGGCGACGATCGGCCTCGTCGGCCGCTCCACCGGCATCGGCGACGGCCTCGGGCTGGCGCTGCGCCGGCTCGATCCGAAGGATTCCGGCATCGACGGCCAGCCGGTCGCGTCCTCGAAGGCGGTGATCCTGCTCTCCGACGGCGCCAACAACGCCGGCCAGACCACGCCGCGGGACGTGGCGGCTTTGGCCAAGGACCTCGGCATCAAGGTCTACACCATCGCCCTCGGCCCCCGCGACATGGCCGACGCCGACGGCGAGCAGGACGTGGTCGACACCGAGACGCTGCGCGAGATGGCCGAGATCACCGGCGGCAAGGCGTTCCGGGTGCGGACTACCGACGACCTCGTCGCGGTGGCCGACGCCATCGACACCCTGGAGGGCGGCCGCGCCAAGGCCCCCCCGGTGCCCCTGCGCCGCGACCTCTGGCCCTGGCCGGCGGCGCTCGCCTTCGCCTGCGCCGGGCTGCTCCTGGCTTCCCGGAGGCGGGGATGATGCCAGTGCGCGGGCTCGTGCCCGCCTTGCCGCCGACCGTTTCGCGCATCCCCTCTCCCCGCACGCGGGGAGAGGGCCGCGACGACCCCGTCGTCGTCGCGGCGAGGCGGCAGCCGACGGTGAGGGGGCTTCGACCGGCGAGCCTCCCA
>NZ_JAKSYQ010000070.1:0-3560 GCF_022829665.1 Methylobacterium sp. E-041
TCTGCGCAAAGGGGTCATGCCCCTTCATCTGGAATCCCCACACCACGGGTCCATAAAGGCCCTGGCCGCCTCTGGTGAAAGCCCCTCGACCCTGAAGGAAACGGTCACGAGCGTGGCCGGCTCCATCGGCGCAGCGGTTTACGGCATCGCTCAGGACGAGACGCTGAAGAACCTCTACGCCGGCTACGCCTACCAGTACGATCAGATCGCTGCCTACCGCTCACTCGCGATCATTGCGGAGCGGGCCGGTAAGGCCGACCAAGTCTCAGCCTTCCGCAGTTCGGCCGAAGAGGTGCCACTACAACGAAGATCGCCCCCATACGGCCCTGGGCGGCTTGACGCCCCGAGCCTTCGCCAACCAAGCTGTCACAGCCCGAAAACTTGCATAGGCCGTGGACCACAAACGGGGTCAACTCCAGGCCCATCGTGCACTAACTTTACTCTTGGACCACCTCGTGGGGGCCGATCGGGTCGCACGCCCATGTCTCAGACGTGCTTACGAAAGCGTGGCTGGTGTAGCAACGGTCCCCAACGACCCGGTTGGGCCCGCCGGAAAGTAGGTCGAGTAGCAGAACCGCATGGGACAGTTCATGGGCCTGGCCGGACGCCAGCCGGAAGGCGATGGCGCGGCCCTGCCCGTCGGCGATCACGCAAGGCTTGGTCCCATAGCCGCCACGCGTCCTTCGACAGGCTCAGGATGACGGCGGCCAAGAGCTTCACGAGTGTCTCGCTCGGCCGCAGATCCCCCCTTTTGGCAGCGCTTGCCGCTTTTTGGTGTGCCCGCACGTTCGTGCCGTCGAGGAACACCATCCCGAGTTGAACGCCGCGCTTCTGCACAAGGTAGAGCAGCCGCTCCCAGATGCCAGCACGGGACCAGCGGATGAAGATCTGCACTGCTCGCCACCATGGGCCTAGTTCCTGCGGAATGGCCCGCCATTTGGCGCCGTTCTGATGTCGCTAGAGGATCGCCGAGAGCGTGCATTGCAGGTCCTGCGGCGGCGTCTTGGCCCTAGGCCAGGAGGCTTCAACCAGGGGCTCCAGTTCAGACCATTGCGCATCGCTCAGCATCGTCGCTCCCACATCAGAGAGATCAAAACGCGAGACGCCACAATCCATTCAAGTGACGACAGACCCTAAGCCTTGCTCGACTATACTGTCCCGCTCGACGAACCACCTCCATCGTCGTAGCGCTGACGTGAAGAAATATGCCTTGTATAAATCTCATAGGTGCGCTTCCCGATGTTGTTCCATGATTCAACAGGTAATGATGCGGTAGGTAATTTGCCAATTGTTCCTGCAAGCGATGCCGCCAAGGCGTGAGGATCCTCAGCTGGAATGATTGATCCGGTAACATTTTCTTGAATAACCTCCCTAAATATTCCTATATTACTTGCAATAATCCACTTCCTATATGCAGCAACGAGATACAAAACACCACTCGCATCAATGCGGCGATAAGGAAATATAAAAGCATCTGCCTCTGAAAGAAGGCTATCAACCTCTTCATTACTATGGCGCCATAGCCTAAAATCTATTGTGTCGCCAATTTTATATTCTTCAATATAACTTTTTATAGGAACCATATCAATAAAAGACTCACCTGCAACGATAATTCTCATTTTTGATCGAGCTTCATCTGGCAATAAAGTCAGCGCCTCTACAAGTATATCTAACCCTTTATAATGTTGTATTTTACCGAACATGAGAAAATTCCACTTATCTTTACTTGCGGTATGGATGTGTGGAACGATATTTGCCCGGCTTAATGGACCATGCGCGATAACACTGACTGGAGTTCTATTTCCAACAGCTCCGCCAATCATTTCCGCCGCTTTTTGAGTGTGGACGATGATGTGATCTACTGACGCAAGGGCACGACTAAGTCCAATAGTCTGCAGCCAAGACGTGGGGTTACCATTAAAAGGTAAAGTGTCATGCACTGTAATGATGACCGGACATATACGTTGTATTGCTGCTATAAAAACCATATCAACTAATGGAAAAACAATCCACTGAAAATGGACTATATCAGGTCGATTCCGGCTTACATAACGCCATAGCCGAATCATTGAAGCAACGTGTGAAACCCCTTTATTAAACTTGGCTAGAAAACCTGCATTTTTCGCAGAATTTATTATATTTGGATAAAAAATTCTATTAATTTGTCTAGCTGCTATCAAATGATATTCTTCTTTTGAGCGCAGGTCGCGACAAGCCCAGCTAACAGCAATGCCATTCTTTTCGAGTCCTTCTGTGATTCCTTCGTCATAAGGTGCCGTAAAAAGAGACGGATCGACCATCAAAATTTTTAGAAGTTTTTCTGTCATTCAAGAATCTCCATTTAAGACGGATAGTCTGATTTTAGTATTGCAATTGATTTTTATATAAATAATTTAGTTATCTGATATGAAATACTTCATCAGGATGAAACATGTATGACGGGTAGACTGATGGCGTTCCCATCAGAAGAACCCGCCATTCTGTTCATACCTACCCATTTTTCTGGAATCATTCGCACGTTTGCGCCGCTGTTTGTCTATTGCTGGTGGCGGATACCCACCTGTTGTTGTTCGTAGCGATCTTGGGGTTGAAGCGCCGTCACGCTGACGAGGGTTCTGGGCATCCTGGATGGTGCGCAAGAGCAAAGGTTTGTGACGTCTCAGGTACCCTTAACAGGTTGCCGAAGAAGTGGCCGGCGAGTTTGTTATGGAGATGATTCACGCTGCCTGGGAGATCGGTGGGGGTTGAGCGATGGGCGGACGAGAGGATCGGTCGGAGAACCTGTTCAGCTATGTCCGCCTTAGGACACGTGTACCAGCCGATCATCCGCTGCGTCCGATCTGAGCGCTGGCAGACGAGGTCCTGGCCAGGCTGAACAGGCGCTTCGAAGCGCTCAAGTGGTACGAGTCTAACACTTGGTACCCGCGCTTTGCGGCTTGGATGATGCGATCCGGGTCGGCGGTCCAGACGAAGGGCTTCGGATTGCCATTGTTCTCGGCGATGAAGCGTTTGATGACGGCTTGCATACCGAGCGCCTCACCGGCTCCAGTCCCTTCAGCACCATCCTTAAGACCGTCGGCACCTGAACCCAGCCGTCACAGGGGTAGGTAATTACTGAGTCGTCTTCTGACTAAAAGAACTGCGCGCCTTTGTGTCCTCCACTTCCCATTAACGGTCAGAAGATTGACGATTCATCGACCTAAAGTGTTCTATATAAAACAACGCATAAAACTTATATAAGATATACAACTTGATAGGGCAAATCCAAATCAATACCGAAATGATGAATCATTCATACAGAATATTTATTTTATTAAACTTTTATAAGAACATAAAATAAAAATATCAAAATATAAATATTGAATCTGTATCATCAAACAGTCTTGGAAGTTCCCTGTTAGATCTTGTTGCGCTTGGACAAAGCGTCTTCCCAGTCGAGCGCCTGGCGCACGATCGCGTCGAGGTCGTCGTGCTTCGGGCGCCAGCCGAGCTGCTCGCGGATCCGCGACGCCTCGGCGACGATCCGCGCCGGATCGCCGGGGCGGCGGGGCGAGAGGCGC
>NZ_JAKSYQ010000081.1:0-10542 GCF_022829665.1 Methylobacterium sp. E-041
GATCAGGAGCGTGATCAGGGCCGCGCCCCACAGGGTCAGGAACGCGGTCCGCTGCGCCTCCGCGACGCGATCGTTCAGCGCGTTCCGGGCATCGTCCTGCTTGGTCTCGATGACGGCGAGCTTTTCGCGCAGGGTGTCGAACAGCTGCTTGCCATTGCCTTCGGCCTCGACGCGCGCCGCCTCGGGCCGTCGCGCCGGGTCGGCGGCCATGCGCACGGCCGGCTCGCCGATCTCGGCCTGCCAGGTGCGGGCGGCGGCGACGGCATCGGCCAGCAGGCGCGACGTCTCGGCCTCGCCGCTCGTCAGCGCCCGAAGCCGATCGATGGTCTCATCGAGCGCCGGGCGGCCGGCCCGATAGGGCTCGAGGCTGCTGTCGCGCCCGGTGATGAGGTACCCGCGCAGCCCGGTTTCCTGGTTGAGCATGGCGCCGCGAAAGGCGTCGAGGCCGCGCGCCACGAGAGTCACCTTGCGACGGGCCTCGGTCGCCTCGTTCAGGCGGTCCAGCGTGAACAGGACCGTGCCGCTGCCGAGGACCGACACGAGCGCGATGGCGCCGATCGCGCCGCCGAGGGTGCGGTTGAGGCCAAACGTGTTCGGCATGTTCGAGCGTTCCTGCGCAGACCTGTGGGCGGCGCCCTGCGGTCCCCTTGCCGGCGCAGTCGGCCGAGTCGGCATTCGAATCAAGTGCGTGCGGGGTTCATCGGTCGACGACGCCGATAGGGATCGTGCATCCGCTCATCAAATCCGGCCCGATTCCGGCGTGCCTCTCGAAGCCGGCCGCGCGGCGGATCTCGCCGGCCGCCATGCGCGGATCGCGGCGCCCGGACCAATGCGTGGCGCTGGGGCGGACGCCCCCGAGATGCCGTGGAGACGGTGCCGCCCGGGCGGCGATGGGAAACCCGTCCCGCACCCGAGGGGCATGACGACCGAGCCGCAGGGCGGCGGGACACGACCCGCGATTGGGAACCGGCCTCAACGCAACAGGGGAAGCTCGGCGCCGAGCAGGCAGAGGCCGGCGATGAACAGCCCCGCGCCGATGACCTCCAGTCGCAGGCGATAGGCGGGCATCAGCAGGGACGCCGCGACCAGGCCGGTCCCGGCGACGAGGCAGATCAGGCTTGAGGCCAGCATGGGCGGATGTCCTTCCGCCCACCCCCTACGTCGCGCGATCGAGAAAGTTTTGCCGGCGCGGGCGCGGGCCAGCAGATCGCCGTCCTCTGGCGCCGGCGGCGCAGGAGCCCTAAAGCCGGCGCATGCTGAACGCACCGACGACGCGCCGCCCGCTGGTCCTCGCCGCGGTGATGGCGGCGATGTTCATGATCGCGATCGAGGCGACGATCGTCTCGACGGCGATGCCGCAGATCGCGGGCCAGCTCGGCGACCTCCATCTCTACGCCTGGGTGTTCGCCTCCTTCCTGCTGACGCAGACCGCGACCACCGTGGTGTTCGGCAAGCTGTCCGATCTCTACGGCCGGCGCCCGGTGCTGCTGTTCGGCATCGCGGTGTTCCTCGTCGGCTCGCTGCTGTGCGGCATCGCCTGGTCGATGCCTTCGCTGATCCTGTTCCGGCTCGTGCAGGGCGTCGGGGCCGGCGCGATCCAGCCCGTGAGCATGACCGTGGTCGGCGACCTCTACGCGGCTCGCGAGCGCGGACGGGTCCAGGGCTATCTCGCGAGCGTCTGGGGCGTCTCGTCGGTGGCCGGGCCGCTCGCGGGCGGGCTGATCGTCGGGCATCTGAGCTGGCCGTGGATCTTCTGGATCAACCTGCCGGTCGGCGTCCTCGCGGCCGTCCTGTTCCTGCTGTTCCTGCGCGAGGAGGTGGAGCGCAAGCCGCGCCGGATCGACGTGATCGGGGCGGCCCTCTTCACGGTGGCGATCGCGGCGCTGATGATCGCCCTGACCGAGACGTCGGCCGCGCCGGCCCTCGCCGTCGCCGCCGGCCTGACCTTCCTGGCGGCGATCGCGCTGTTCGTGCTGCAGGAGCGGCGGGCCGCCGACCCCATGCTGGATTTCTCGCTGTGGGGGCAGCGCCCGATCCTCACCGCCAACGCCGCGACGCTGCTCTCGGGCATGGCGATCATCGGGCTCACCGCCTTTCTCCCGATGTACGTGCAGGGCGTGCTCCGGCAATCGCCGCTCGTCGCCGGGTTCACCCTGACCCTCATGGTGCTCGGCTGGCCGATCGGCGCGACGACGGCGGCGCGCAGCTTCGTCCGCTTCGGCCTGCGACCGGTCCTGCTGCTCGGCGCCGCCCTGCTGCCGATCGGCGCGACGGCCTTCGTGGCCTTGGGCCCAGAGACCTCGCCGGTCGTGGCGGTGGCGGGGTCGATCGTGATGGGCCTCGGCATGGGCTTCCTGTCGACGGCGGCGATCGTGATCATCCAGGACAGCGTCGCCTGGGGGCAGCGGGGGGCGGCCACCGCCTCGAACATCTTCGCGCGCAACCTCGGCTCGACGCTCGGCGCCACCGCGCTCGGCGCCGTGCTGAACTATCGCCTGATCCATCCGGACGGCGGGACCGGGGTGGATCCCGACCAGCTGCGCCGCCTGCTCGACGACCCGGCGAGCCTCGGCGCAGCCGGCGAGGCGGCCCGCCTCAGCCTGCAGCACGCCCTGCACGGCACCTTCTGGACGGTCTTCGCCGTCGCGCTGCTGACGCTGTCGGCATCCCTGCTCGTGCCGCGCGTGGCGATCGCGGAGGCGGCACCGGCCGTCGCGGAGTAGCATTCGGCAGCTACGCTCGGTGCTCGGCCGCCTCGCGTCCGGGCATTTTCTTCGTATCCGATCGCCCGTCCTGTGCCGCACGCCAGCATCCTGGTTGCCATGCGAGCCGAGACGCGATCGGAGCGACGGCACGGTCGTCCGAGCCCCCACCCAGCTTGTCGCCGGCACCGGCTCGCGGTAGGCAGGAGCAGGGTTTCCGTCGCCGTCTTGCCGCCCCACGTTGAGCGGCGACGGTACCGATGCCTAAAAGCAAGCTGGGATAACGGCTTGGGCCTGTAGCTCAATGGTTAGAGCCGACCGCTCATAACGGTCTGGTTGCAGGTTCGAGTCCTGCCGGGCCCACCAATCATCGCAGCGACTTAAGCAGGCATTGTTTTATGCCCCGGGGCGGTCGCCCAACGATTTGCCCAACGGAACGCTCTTTTTGCCCCTGTTTTTGAAGGCTCCCGCGGCGCCGGATTGAAAGTCCGGGTGGTGGTGACCGTAGACGTTGATCAACACGTCAGGCGTCATGCCGAGGAAGCCGGACGCCTCCCAGATGCTGACGCCGCGCTGCATCAGCCAAGTCGCCGCGGTGTGCCGGAGGACATGCGGTGAAGCAGCTTCCTCAAGGCCGGCAAGGCGGACCGCCGATGCGAAGGCCGTCTTGACCGACGCAACGGGCTTGCCGTTCCACTCGACCGCGAACTCGGGCATCGTTCCATCGCGGCGCGGCGTCACCGCCCAGCGGCGCAAGTGCGCCACGAGGTGCGATGGCAGCTTCACGACGGGCTGCCTCTTCTTCGTAACGCGATTGCCCTCGGCTCGCCGGTAAAACAGCCCCTTATCGAGATCGACATAGGCCCTGCCCTTACCGCGGTGGAACGAAGCAGCAGCAAGCACTCCGGCAGGTGTGCCGGTATAGAGGCCGAGCAGGATAAACCGCGCGAGGTGCCGAAGTGGGCGCTTGTCGGTCTGAACTGCCTAGCCGAGGTTCGCGCCCCGATGGACGGTTTGCTTCTCGCGGTAGCGCCAGCACACCCAGAGCAGGCCGGCGGCCTCCTCTCTCGTTAGGAAGCGGTCTCTCCCCTCCCCTTTCTCTGGCAACGGGACTTTGACGATCCCACGATGCAAGCCTTCGGTCTGGTGATGCCCGATGGCAGCCCGAAGGTCTTCTAGGTCGCGCCGGGCGCCGCCGGTCCGTTTGCTGCTGGCCCTATGAAAGTGCTCGCCCACGCAGCAGCTATGACGACCGCCGAGGCGCCATCCAATCTGGATATCCGGAACCAACGCCGACAAACGCCGCGACGTGCTGGACCTATTCGGTCACAGCATCACCGATCGCAAGATCACTCGCCGGGCAGGCGTTTCCCCTCAGACCGTTGGCAACACCCAAAAGTCGCGGCCATGACCCCGCGCCAGCATGCTGCCTTCAACCACAGGTTTATGAGCTGGCAGCCGAAAGACCGCCCGCCCTGATGGCCTTAATAGCCGCCGTAGAACCGGCGGGGACCGCCGTACTCGTAGTCGCCACCGCGACGACCATACCCGCCGCCGTAGCCGTATGCTGGCCGCCCCTCATAGTACCCTCGAGGACCACCACCGTAGCCGTATCCACGGTCGTTCGGCCGGCAGCGTCCCCACGGATTTGGATGAAAGCCGGGGCCACATCCGCCAGCCACAAGTTCGATTACCGCATCACTGCGGATCTGACCGGACAAGAAGGGAGCGGCATTCGCCGAGGTCGCCGAACCAAGCCCTGCGGCTATCAAAACGGCAATTCCCAGCACCTTCATGCGCGTCATGACCTGAACCTCGTTAGCGCCCGGCATCGCTCTCATCCAGCCGGCGAGTTCGAAGGCTGCACCTCAGTCGCTGAACCGATGCTGACCCACTGCCAAGCGATCCGTTCAGCCACGGCAACCGAGGTACTCAACGCCATCAACGGCACCGACCTAGCAGCACGGAAGATTAGGACATGATCCCTTGCGAACAGGCCGCCTTTGCCGCTGGCATCCAAGTCGCCCAACAGGCCCTCGCTGCCCTCTTCGACCGTTACGACCGCGCCTACGTCCTATTCTCGGGAGGCAAGGACTCGGCCGCCCTCGCCCACCTCTGCCGGCCCTGGCAGGACCGGACAACGTTGCTGTGGGTGAACGCTGATGCCGCGCCCTTCATGCGCGATCACGTCCTGAGCCATCGCGCCGACTTCGAGGTGGTCGAGCTGCGCCCGGATCGGCCCATGGTCGAGAACTGGCAGGAGTGGGGCGTCCCCGCCGACCTGGTTGCGGTCGAGAACCTTGCTACGGTCGGGTGGCGCGAGCCGAAGGTGCAGCCCTGGTTATCCTGTTGCGGCGTCCACCGCGTGCAGCCGGCCGTCACCTTCATGGAGGGCGTTCGCAGCCCCTGCCCTCTGCTCATCGGTCAACGTACCGCCGATGGGGGCGGCACCGTCGCCGGGCTCGCCAGCGCGTTCCCTGCACATATCGAGGTCGCCATGCCCCTGTGGTCGTGGACCGACGCGGAGGTGTGGGCCTTCGTCGCAGAACAGGGCATCCGCCTGCATCCGCACCACGCCGAGTGCCCGACGAGCATTGAGTGCGTTCGCTGCCCAGCGAACCTCTCGGCCGAGAAGCTGCGCCTGCTCGATCGCCTCTATCCCGAGGATGCCGCCTCCGCTCGCAACGCAGCCCGCTACACACTCGCCGCCGCTGCCGCCAAGGCAACCGAGGCGCTGGCCGTTCTTAACGGTACCGGCCGGGCAGCCAGGGAGATCCGATCATGACCCTGCTCACCATCACTTACCCAACGAGATCAGCACCATGATCCGCCCTCGCTCCACCAGTCACGTCGCCGCCCCGCCAGCTGCGAGCCGCGAGGCAGAGGTGACGTCAACGATAGCCCCGCCCCAGCAGGAGACCATCGCTCCGATCATTGAAGCGCTGATCGCGGTCGTTGCGGCCGTCGAGAGCCAACCCGCGGATGGTCCGGCCTGGAAAGCCTTTCAGTCCGCCATTCGTCGAAAGGGCGAGGAAGCCTCAGAGGCGGGTGGCAGTGACACGATGGAGGCCGTTGCTGCGCGCGGTCGCCGACGCCGCTCCTGACCGTTCTGAGCGTCGCGAAACCATCATCGCTGCGGCATGGGCCGGCCTGCCTGGATGGCGCTCATGATCCCAGCCGACATCGCTGCGAAGCTCGCCAAGATCCTGCCTCGGCTCGCAAGCGAGCATGATGGAGAGGTGGTGGCTGCGGCGCATGCGATGGGACGGACGTTGGCCGCCGCGGGGCTCGACTGGCATGCTCTCGCGAGGATGATCGAGATTGCGCCCGCCCGGTTTGCGCCATCCTCGTTCCCGCAGCGCTCCTCGACCAGCCCTGACCCCGGGAGCGAAGCGCCGAACGCACCATGTCGCCGAACAGGGATGCGTCTCCGGGACACGCAGACGATCGAGCCATGGAGCAGGGTCGCGCGCTATACCTGGATGCTCGATTGGACGATGCCGAAGGCGTTCGGCGGTCGCTTCCTGAGCAAGACAGACCGGGACCGCCTCAAAGGCTTCGAGGGGGATGTCTCCGTCACGAATGCCGACGCTGCCTGGATCGAAGCTGTCGTCATCCAGGCGCATCAGGCGGTCGAGGCGTGGCGCAATCGGGGGAATGCCGCAGCATGACCTCTCACAATCAGACTGCCTACCATCCCAGCCCGAGCCCCCGCGTATCCTCACTTGGCTCGGCTGACCGTAGGTTCTCTATCAATACCACTAAGGCCGCGAGCGCTGCCGCGCGCTGCTCGGCCACCCGGCCGTTTTTTGTGTCGAGAGCTGCTGCAAAGAGGTTGGACGCTGCGACAGCCACTTCGAGCGCCGAGCCGAGTGCTGGCGAGACAACGATGCGGCGTTTCAAGCTCGCGGCCGTGCTGGACGTGGCAGACGCCATCATCCCATGCATGCCAGGTGAGGCCGTTTCGACCGCGCTTACCCACGGTCGCATCACCGTCGCGATCAACGGCTGCAGGCCGGTCTCCTCAAGAATTCCAGCCATTCAACGCCTCTACCTCTCGGCGGTCGCGATCGTGTCTGCGCCCGAGAGCCGGACACTGACACGCCTGAGGCTGCGAGCGCCATGGACGGCTTACCGATGACCCCATGGGAGAGCCTTGCCCCTACCCAGGTCCGGCCAACCGCGCACACAAAAACGGCGGGGCTCTCGCCCCGCCGCTCGAACCTCAAACCGGACCTGGCCTCTCTGCGATCAGAAGCCGACGACAGCGCTCGCCGTACCCACGGCCGTTGCGACGAGACCGCAAGCGAAAGCTCCGATCATCAGGTAGTTGAACAGCTTCATTTGCATGCCTGTGAACCTGTCAGCCGATCAGCAGCGGTTTCCGCCGGCGGTCTGGCCGTACTGCTTCACCGGGAAGTGCTGCTGGTTGGCGTTGCCCTCGGCAGCCGAACTCATCGGGCAAGTTGCCGGGTCACGGTGGAAGCCAGCGTCGTAACCGTTGAACGAACCCGTCGTCTCAACCTCGTAGGGCGAGAACCCGGTGTGGCGGGCGGGCCGATCGTAGGCCATTGCAGACGAGATCGAGGCAACGCCAACAACAAGGGCGGTGGCGATGGCGGCGATACGGGTCTTCATGGTCGTATTCAAACTCCTATGCAGGACAATCCCTGGATCGGGCTTGTTCCCTTCTGCTTGAGACTAAGATGGGGTGCCGATTTCATTCTCGACGTGACGCCGCGCACGCGCCGACGTGGATTAAAATACCTTGGAGCACAGGCATGACCCCGCGCGAGCAAGCCGCCTACAACGCCGGCCTCCGCGCCGCCATCCACGGCGCTCGCACCGCTGCGATCACGATGGAGACCGCACCTGGCGCGACGGACGTGTGCAAGCAGGCTGCTGTCGCTGCCCTCTACGCCTTCGCCGAGAGCGCCGCGGCGCTGGCCCTCACGAAGAAACCCGATCCAACCCACCAGGAACCGTGATGAACGACCTGCACAAGCGCCTCGCCAAGCTGGAGGTGGCGACCACGCCGCCGGCCATCCCTCATCAGACCCACCGGTTTCTGATGGAGGGACCTGCCGGATTGCCGCCTGAGGATGCCGTCGCGTTCCTGCGTTCAAACGGGCACGAGGTGCGGGACGAGGACTTGAACATCATCCGGGTCGTCACCGACGCCGAGAATGGTCAGCCGATCGATCTGCTGTTGCGCGACCGGACGGCGGAGGTCCGTCAGGGATAGCCCCGCGCCTGTATTTCTCCTGTACTATCAGGCGCATGACAGTGGCCGCAGGCATCAGCTTTAGCGTGGATCGAAGGACATGGCGGAGAACATAACGCAGTTCGAGAAGGGACAGAGCGGCAACCCGAACGGGCGGCCCAAGGGCTCCCGCAACCGCACGTCCTTGGCGATGGAGGCCATCCTGGAGGGCGAGGGCGAGGCCCTGACCCGCAAGGCGATCGAGATGGCCTTGGACGGCGACGGGCCGGCACTGCGGCTCTGCATGGATCGGCTGATGCCGGCTCGGAGGGATCGCCCTGTCACGTTCGAGTTGCCCGCGATCAAGAGCACCGCCGACATCCCCAAGGCGACGAGCGCGCTGCTCCACGCGGTCTCCTCCGGCGATCTCACACCATCCGAGGCGGCCGATGTCGGCAAGGCAATCGACGCGCATGTGAAGGCCATCGAGGCGCACGAGTTCGCCGAACGCCTCGCCGCCCTGGAACAGACATCTGGAGGAAAGCGATGACACCACGTGTGATGGACAGGCTGACCCGCCTGGAGGCGGAGGCCGCCCCCCCTTCGGCCGGCAAGCACCTCGTCTTTCAGGTCGAGGCTCCCTCCAGGACGCCGCTCAGCGATATCATCGCCTTCCTGAAGGCTCGCCGCCACGCCATCCACGACGGCGACGACGCCTTCGTCATGAACGTCGGGGCGTCCCGCATGGCCGAGGGCGAGCCGCCGCGGGACCTGTCGCCCGCCATCCTGACGGAGGAGGCGCGTGCGCAGGCTGGGGCAGCCGGCCTGTGGCCGAAGACCTGCGCCGCCTTCACCTTCCAGTTGGACTGGCCGAGGAACGTGCAATGACCCCGAAGCTGATCGAGCGTCTGAACCGCTTGGAAGCCGGACAGGCAGGGCGCGCTGGCCAGGGACTGGCATCCCGCGAGTTGACTCAGGTCTGGCTCCGGGCCGTCGCCATTGCGCTCGGCAGCTATCCTCGGCCGCGCGCGTCAGGCCCGCTGCATCTGGAGGACTCCTACAGCGACGGCTTCGCTCGGGCGCTCGGATATGCCGATCATGACGACATGGAGGCACAGGCTGAAGCGAACCCCGAGGAGTGGAGCCAGCGGATCGAACGGGCAGACGCTGCCCTGTGCACACGGTACGGAGCAGGTGAATGTCTGGACCCCGCCGAGCGCGGGCACATTCTCTCCACCGCTGCCCTCGACGAGTGGGCGACGGCGAAGTCGCAGAACCCTGACTGGCCCGGGGCCGACGACAGCGGCACCCTCGCCCGCGCCCTCACCGCCTACGGCGTTCCGGCCGAGTTTGTGAAGGCGCGGCTTAGTCAGACGGAGTGCAGCAGCGCTTATTCATCGTCCCAGACCATCGTGTCCTGACGGATGGAGGCTACCTCCGTTCCAGTGCCGTCCACATCGATCACAAGGGCGATTTCGGCATCGCGGGTAGCGACTTCCTTCTCAGCAGTCCGTTTGGCAGCGGAGAGATCCTCTAGATCCTTCACTACGCTGACGATGGCGCCTTCCCGGTAGAAGTCGATGCGGTAGGTCATGCTTGACCATGCCATGCGCTCTCGCCGCAGCCAAGGCGGGGGCCGGACCCCGGCCATATTGATTGGCTCGATGTAAGAGATGCTACGCTGGCCATCGGCCTGGAACTGACGGCGGGCGAGTGGCGCGCGCGGCACGTCTCGGAGCAGTGAGGTATTTGCCGACGGTAGGAGCCCAGCTGCCCTATATGGCGCTCATCGCGGTACGAAAGAGCACGATGGCCATTGAAGCAGCATTCCTCACCTACGCGACGAAGCGCATCGCCGACATCAGCCAAGCTGTTGAGATGATGGAGGCCAAGACCCGAAAGGTAAGCGAGGTGCAGCCTGGAGGGCAGGAGGTCGATATGACGGATCAGACCCTGGCTGCGTACAAGGCCGAGCGTGAAGCGCTGCAGGGGATCAAGAACGAGCTTGAGGCGGGAAATACCGTCTAAAGACCGAACTTCGCGCGATCGTTTTTTTGGACACGTCGCAAGAAGGGTCGCCTTGAAGCAAGTGAGCCGTCGCTTAAGCTTTGTACCTTCAGCAGCATAGCTCCTCAGCTCGCCATAGCCCGCATTTCGTGTGCGCTCTCCCGCAGGACGTAACCGCGGCCCCAGATGGTCTCGATGTAGTTCTTGCCCCCGCTGGCGTTGGCAAGCTTCTTCCGAAGCTTGCAGATGAACACGTCGATGATCTTCAGTTCGGGCTCGTCCATGCCGTTGTAGAGTTGGTTGAGGAACATCTCTTTGGTGATCGTCGTCCCCTCCCGCAGGGAGAGGAGTTCCAGCATCTGGTACTCTTTGGTGGTCAGCGGAACCCGCGTTCCAGCAATCTCGACGATCTTCTGATCGAGGTTGATGATCAGGTCATCGATCGTGATTACCGCTTCGGCATGCCCCTGTGACCGGCGGACGATCGCGTGGATGCGGGCCACGAGCTCGTCCTTGTGGAACGGCTTGGTGAGGTAGTCGTCGGCGCCGAAGCCGAGGCCCTTCACCTTGTCCTCGATGCTGGCCATCCCTGAGAGGATCAGGATCGGGGTCTTCACCTTGGCGACCCGG
>NZ_JAKSYQ010000095.1:0-24699 GCF_022829665.1 Methylobacterium sp. E-041
GAGCCCTACGCCTCATCCGCCGAGCGGACACAAGCCATGAGCCCCTGGATCGACCACTACAACACCAGCCGAACCCACTCCGCCCTCAGCCGACAGACACCCTGGCAAAGGCTGAACAACCTTCTGGGCAACGACATCTAGTGCTCGAGCATGGGGCTGGCTGGCGACGCATCGCAGGCGAGACGCTCCAGGAGGTCGCCACCGAGGCGAAGTCGGCACGTGCGGCAGCGGCAACCGCGGCAGCACAGCGGGGGCGTGGCGATGGGTGAGGCTGTTCGTCGGATCGTCGACCTGCCAGCAAACATCCCGAAGCGCGGGCTCTCCAAGCACGAGGCCGCCGCCTACTGCGGATGCGAGACGATGGATGCCTTCAACACGTGGGTGAAGCGTAAGATCGTGCCCGGCCCGATCCCCGGCACCTCACGGTGGGACCGGCTGGCGATCGACGCCGCGCTTGATCGGCTGTCGGGACTCGCGAAGGATAAGGGCGACGACTTCGACCAGTGGGCCCGGAAAAATGCGGATTAAGCTGAAGGGCATCAACAAGGTCCGCAAAACGCTAGCCGACGGCACGGTCGCGCAGCACTACTATCACCGGCGCACGCGCACGAAGCTGCAGGGCGAGCCGGGTTCGCCGCAATTCCTAGCCTCCTACAACGAGGCCGAGCGCAAGCCGACCCGTCCACCCGAGGGGGACACCCTTTCGGGCCTGATCCGGCAGTACTGCGAGTCGCAGCAGTGGACGAAGCTCGCGGACTCCACGAAGGAAATCGGCCGGCTGAACCTCAAGGCCGTCGAGGACAAATGGGGCGCGACGCCCCTTCAGCATGTCCAGAACCGGAAGATCCGCCCGCTCCTGCTGCGCTGGCACGACAAGCTTGCAGCCGAGTACCCGCGCGCGGCCGACAACAAGCTGGCGGCCCTGCAGCGGGTCCTTTCATGGGCACGCAACCGCGGGCTGATCGAGCTCAATCCGCTCGACACCTTCGAGAGGGCTTATCGATCCGACCGGGCCGAAATCATCTGGCTCCCCGAGCATGTGGCTGCGTTCAACGCGGTCGCGGCTCCGGAGCTGCGGCTTGCCCTATCGCTCGCGATCCACACCGGGCAGCGCCAGGGCGACCTGTTGCGCCTGCCGTGGTCGGCCTGGGACGGCGAGGCGATCGCCTTGCGTCAGGGCAAGGGACGCCGGCGGATGTGGATCCCGGGAACGGATGCGCTGATCGCCGACCTAGCAGCCGCGCCGCGCCGCGCGACGACGATCCTCACCAAGCCAGACGGCACGTCGTGGACGAAGGATGCGTTCTACAACGCCTGGGTGGCCGCTTTCGCCCTGTCGGGCATCAACGCCGACCTCCACTTCCACGACCTACGCGGGACGGCTGTGACGATGCTCTCGGAAGCCGGATGCACGCCACAGGAGATCGCGACCATCACAGGTCACACGATCGCCAACGTGCACAAGATCCTGGAGACCTATCTCGCCCGCACTCGCGACCTGGCGCGCGGCGCGATCGTGAAGCTCAACGCCCACCGAAGGAACGCTCGTCCAGGGAACGTCGGATGAACAAGTTTTGCAAACCGGTTTGCAAACCACAGCCGGCGCGAAGGTCTCGCTCATCGGCTGGAAGTCAAAAGCACCAACAAAATCAAGTTGGTGCGGCCAAGAGGACTCGAACCTCCACCCCTTGCAGGACTAGCACCTCAAGCTAGCGCGTCTACCAATTCCGCCATGGCCGCATCGGCACCCGTCGGGTCCCGTTCGCTTCTCCGAGATCCGGGTCCGCTGCGGCGGCCGGCGTCTCGGGTGAGCGGCGCAGCGGATACCAGATCGATCCCGATCCGACAAGCGCCACAGCGCGGCAATTCGGTGCCGCGGCCGAAGTTATGATGCCGGCTCCAGGCGGCTTTCCAGGAACGGCACGGCGCCGTCGCCGATGGTGACGCCCGGCGTGCGCACCGAATCCGCCTTGCGGATCAGCTCCGTCACCTCGATCGAGATGCGGTTGCCGGTCACCACGATCTGGCCGCGGGCCACGGGATGGTCGTTGGCGAGGATCTCGACCAGGTCGGTCTCGGTCGCCTCCAGCTCGATCACCGCGCCGCGTCCCATGCGCAGCAGCATGTGCAGCGGCATGCGGGAGCGCCCGAGCACCACCGTGAGATCGACCTTGAGGTCTTCCAGAACCGCCACGCGTCCACCGCCCCCATGCGCCTTGCCACCGGCACGGACCGGTGGAAGGAGAGCATTCCCGACGAAGGGTGAAGCCTTGGTAAACGCCGCGCACCGTCTCGCGATCGCGCCCGACACCTTCCTGCCGCGGGCGGGCTCTCCGCCGGTGGGCTGGCGGATCAGCGACGCGCCGGTCGCGTACGAGGAAGCCGTCGCGTGGATGGAGGCCCGCGCCGAGGCGATCGCGCGCGGGCTGGCGCCGGAATGCGTCTGGCTGCTGGAGCACCCGGCGCTCTACACCGCCGGCACTTCGGCCCGCGAGGCCGACCTCGTCGCGCCGGCGCGGCTGCCGGTGTACCGGACCGGGCGGGGCGGGCAGTACACCTATCACGGCCCCGGCCAGCGGGTCGCCTACGTGATGCTCGACCTCAACCGCCGCCGCACGGACCTGCGCGCCTACGTCGCCTGCCTGGAAGCCTGGATCATCGCGACGCTCGAGGCCTTCAACGTCCGGGCCGAACGCCGCGAGGACCGCGTCGGCGTGTGGGTGCGGCGGCCGGAGAAGGGCCAGGAGAACGGAGACGCCGTCGAGGACAAGATCGCGGCGATCGGCATCCGCGTGCGGCGCTGGGTCAGCTTCCACGGGATCAGCCTCAACGTCGAGCCCGACCTCGCGGACTTTTCCGGCATCGTCCCCTGCGGCATCCGCGGCCACGGCGTGACCAGCCTGGCCGACCTCGGCCGCATCGTCGCGATGCCGGAGGTCGACATGCAGCTGCGGGCCGGGTTCGAGGCGGTGTTCGGGGCGACCGTGGACGAGGCGGAATAGCGATCAGAAATCCGCGTGCAGCCGGGTGGCGAAGAAGTCCGCCGGGCCCCGGTCGCGGTTGTAGGCGGGGTTGATCACCCGCTGATAGTCGAAGGTCAGGGTCACGGTCTTGGTCAGGCCGATGGCGTAGTAGGCCTCGAGCGCCCGCTCGGGAGCGTAGTTCAGGCGCCCGTCGCCGATCAGCAGGCCGAGGCCGCCGGTGGCGAAGTAGGCCTGGTGCGCCTCGGTGAGGCCGTTCACCGTGGCGCCGAGGCCGACCGTGTCGCCTGCCCGGCCCCAGGCGGTCCCCTTGAGCGAGACGCCGCCCGACGCGCTCCGGTCGACGTCGGTGAAGGACAGGCTCTCGTTGCGCCCGTCCGACAGGCTGACGCGGGCGAAGACGCCGAGATCGGCCGTGACCGCCTGCTCGAGGTTGACGTAGCCGCCGGTCTTGCGCCGCGGGCGGCGGGTGGCGGCAACCGCGTCGTTGACGTCGTCGAAGACGCCCGACTGCGTCAGCGCGACGACCTGCCGATAGCGCGCGGTGTTGCCCTGGTTCGAGAAGAAGCCGATCCGCACCCGGCCCGGCTGCTCCAGCGCGGGCAGGACGTAGCGCCCCTCGAACTCGATGTTGGCGCCCTGGCGGTCGAACACCCGCGGGTCGAGCACGTCGCTCGACGGTTCCTTGGGCACCTGCGTGTAGGCGGCGCGCACCGCGAACTCGGCGCGGTTGTACTCGACGTAGACGCCTTGCGTGAAGCCGGGGAGGTTGGCCGGGAAATCCCAGGCCGAGGCCGCCCAGAGCGACCAGTTCATGAAGTCGACGCGCGGATCGTGGGCGTAGACGTTGCCGTCGAAGAAGTCGCCGAGCGCGAACTTGCCGGCGACCACCGTGATCCGCTCGACGTCGCGGCGCGTGGCGACCTGGTTCGGGCCGTCGGGCACATCCTCGGTCTCGCCGCCGAGGCCGAAGGTCTGGCGCACGAAGTAGCGGTTCGAGCGCAGCTTCGGGAACGGGGCGCCGGCCTTCTGCGCCTCGCCGTTGACGAAGCCGGCGACGCCCAGGGTCCGCGACAGGCCGAAGCCCTGGCTGAATTCCGGGTTGTAGTAGAGCTCGGTGCCCTCCCACAGCTTGAAGCCGACGAAGGCGGTCGCCGTCGTGGTCGCCTGGGCCTGGTGCGGCACCAGGCTGTTCGGGCCGAGATAGGGCGAGCGGAACCCGGTCACGCCCTGGTTGATGAAGGTGGTCTGGCCGTGGAGCGAGAACCGGCCGGTGTCGCCGTTGTCGGGGTCGTGCGGGGCCGCCTCGTCGGGCTCGGGCGGCAGCCGCAGCCCCGCCGGATACCAGGACAGCCGCGCCAGCATCTGGTTGGAGGTGACGTGCGCCTGCGTCGACACCGGGCCGAGGCCGGGCACCGCGCCGAGGTCGAACCGCCCGGTGCTGCCGAGATCGATGTAGCGGTAGTCGAGGCCGAGGGCGAGGTGCTCGGTGATCGCGTACTGGACGCCGGCCCCGAGGGTGAACCCGAGGGTTCCCCGGTCGGTCCTGGCCGTCGCGGCGGGACCGCCGGCACGGTCTGGATAGGTGGCGAGGAACCGCGTCTCGGCGCCGGCGAGGCCGAAGGTCGCGTAGATCAGCGCGCGCTCGAAGGCGAAGCCGAGGCGGGCGCGCAGGGCGCCGTAGAGGTCGGTCTTGGCGCGGATGACGTCGAAGACCGGGTCGAACCCCTCGTAGCCGAAGCCGGCGGCGGTCGAGGCGACCGGGCGCTTGAGGTTGGCGCCGGCGATGTCCGCCTCCAGGCCGTAGAGCCACGGGCCGGCCTGCCAGTTCCAGCCGCCGAACACGCCGCCGACGGCGGTGGTCGCCTCGCGGCTGCGGTCGGCGCGGCCGGTGGCATCCCCGGTCTTGAACGGCGGCACGGGGCGTCCGCCGATCGTGGTCGGTTCGAAGCCGAGGGCGCCGAAGGAGCCGCCGGCACTGCCCTCGATCCCGAGATAGCCCCCCGACCAGTCGACGAAGGCGGGCGCCGGCGCGCGCGCGACCGCGAGATCGGCGCCGAAGGCCTGCGCCGGGAGGAGGCAGGCACCGATCAGCCAGGCCGCGCGGCGACCGGCGACGCCCATCGATCCGGCGCTGTCCGCCTCGCCCCGATGCCGCATCGCCCTGATCCCCCGCACGTTCCGATGCGAGGTATAGCATTGGCTATAACTGCGGCAATCCCGGCCCTGCCGGCCTGCGCATTCCCGATCGCGACGTTGCAAAAATGCCCCGCGCTCGATGACGCGCGGATGACGGCGGTGTCGGTCAGGCCGGCCCCGTGGCGACCGGGCGGCTCGGATCGCCCCCCCACTCGGACCACGACCCGTCGTAGAGCGCGCGGGCCGGGCGGCCGAGGCGGTCCAGCGCCAGGGCGACGATCGCCGCGGTGACGCCTGAGCCGCAGGTGGTGACGATCGGCCGGTCGGGGTCGACGCCGTTCTCGGCGAAGACCGCGCGGAGCGCGTCCGGCGCCTTGAGGTGCCCGTCGGTCACCAGCGCGGCGTAGTGCAGGTTCCGGGCGCCGGGCATGTGGCCGGGGCGGACGCCGGGGCGGGGCTCCGGCTCCTCGCCGCGGAAGCGGGGCGCGGAGCGGGCATCGACCACCTGGGCGGTGCCGCCGGCCAGCGCGCGGGCGACGTCGGCCGCGTCGGCGACGGCGCCGTGGTCGAGCCGGGCGGTGAAATGGCGCCGGTCGCGGACCCGCGGCTCGCCGTCCTCGGTCGGGTAGCCGGCCGCGACCCAGGCCGGCAGGCCGCCGTCGAGCACGCAGACGTCGCGGACGCCGAAGGTGCGCAGCATCCACCACACGCGCGGCGCCGAGAACAGGCCGTGCCCGTCGTAGACGACGATGTGCAGCCCGTCGCCGATGCCGAGCGCCCGCATCCGCGAGGCGAACACCTCCGGGCGCGGCATCATGTGCGGCAGGCCGGATTCGGTGTCGCTCATCGCGTCGATGTCGAAGCGGACCGCGCCCGGGATGTGGGCGGCGCGATACTCCGCCTCCGGGTCGCGCCCGGCGGCGGGCAGGTACCAGGAGGCGTCGAGCACCACGATGTCGGGCGCATCCAGGCGCTGGTGCAGCCATTCGGTCGAGACGAGCGCGGTGTCGGCCATGATGCGTCCGGGAAGTCGTTGCGGGCGATGTCGGCGCCACTCAATCACAGGGTGGAGACGGATGCACGCCCCGCCGAACGGTGCGCGGGCGCGAGGGCGGGCTTCGTCGGGAAGCCCGCCCGGGCGTCGCCGATCCGCCGCAACCGTCGCGGATCCCGTGCCGATGCTCCATGCTGCAGGGCAAGACATCGTGTCGCGCCGGTGCCGCCGGCTTACGTCAGCGCCAGACCCTGAAGGCTGTGCGCGGTTGCAAGATGCGCGGGGCGGTCTTGTTTCCGCGGAGAACAAGACCAGTTATAACAACACCATGACACTGTCGCGCCGGCATTTTCGCCGGACCCGTATGGACCGAACGTCTCGACGGCACGGAGCATCGTGCGTTGCGGGATCGCTCGATACGGTGCGGCGTTCTCTCACCATCCCCCTGCCGGGCGGCCGTCGGCGCCAGCATGAGATTCCGCGAGCTTTAGTGCGATGAACCAACTCGTCCGCATGTCCCAGATCGGCGAAGCAGAGACCATCACCGAGCCGTCCGCCGAGTTGCGCGTGCCGTTCGCGCAGTCGGGCGCCTTCGTGTGCAAGTTCATCATCGGCGAGCCGAACGATCGCGCGATGTGCTGCGGCGCTCCGGTCGCCGAGGGGAAGAGCTGGTGCGCCTTCCACCGCCGCATCGTGTTCGAGCCGACCCGCCCCGGCCGCATCCGCTGAGCCCAGCGGCCGGCTTCGAGGACTGCGCGAGCACGGCGCGGTCGTACGCGGATCGTCGGCGCCCTCGTGGTCGAACGAGGGCGCCCGCACGCTAGTCCAGCCCGTCATCGTCGTCGTAGGGCCGGTAGCTGCGCACCATCCGCCCATCCGGATACTGCACCGAGCGGGAACGCACGACGAGGTAGCCGGCGGCCTGCGCCGCCGCGATGCGGCGCATCCGGTCGTCGCCCTCGGCGAAGATCGGGTTGCGCTCGCCATCGCCCGGGCCCACCACCCGCCCGACCGGCAGCGGAGCGTACGGGTAGGGCGGCGCTGAAAACGTCCGGGGGGTGTAGGCCCGCGCGGCGACCCGGCGCATCACCGGCCGCGCCGCCTCGCGACGCTCGACGACGCGCGGGGTCGCGATCCGAGCACGTGGTGTCGCGGCGATAACCTGCGGATGCGTGCGCCGGACCTCGCGCACCCGCTTGCGCACCGGCACTGCCGCCTGGCGGGCCGGCGAGGACGCCGGTGCCGTGGCCTTGCCCGCCGTCTCCGACCGGCTCGACGCGGCTCGTTCGTCCGCCGATCGGCTCGCGCTCGCTGTCGGCTCCGTCACCGGAGCGGCGGGGATTGCCGCGGCCGGCGGCGCGGCGGGCGTGGTGCTGCGCGCCGGCGGATCGGTCCAGGCGCCGTTGGGGGCGGTCTGCGCGCAGGCGGCCGTCGTGCCGAGCGCCAGGCTCAGCATCAGGGTCGCCCTGAGGATTCCACCGGCTCCGATCGACATCGCGCACTCCCTGGCGGATGGCGGCGGCAGCGCGGACGACGCTGCCTGCCTCGGCACAATTCTTACCGAGATCTTACGACAGCGTCCACGAGGATTGTCCTCGCCCGGTGCCGCGCGGCACGCGATCAACAACGTACCCGCGGCGACCAGTGCACGGCGATCGGGCCTGCGCCCGAATGCCGTCCGGCGCTACTCCGCCGGCACGCCGTGCCCGCCCGGCGCCCGCACCGCCGGGGTCGCGGCATCGGCCTTCTCGCCGGCGAGCACGTCCTTGCGGCGGAAGAGCCGCATCACGACCACGAAGAACACCGGCACGAAGAACACCGCCAGGATGGTCGCCGAGATCATGCCGCCCATCACGCCGGTGCCGATCGCCTGCTGGCTCTTCGAGGCGGCGCCGGTGGCGATGGCGAGCGGCACCACGCCGAAGATGAAGGCGAGCGAGGTCATCACGATCGGGCGGAACCGCAGCGTCGCCGCCTCGATCGTCGCGTCGACGATCGAGGTGCCCGGCTTCCACAAGTCCTTGGCGAACTCCACGATCAGGATCGCGTTCTTGGCCGACAGGCCGATGATCGTGATCAGCCCGATCTTGAAGTAGACGTCGTTGGGCAGGCCGCGCAGGTAGACCGCCGCCACCGAGCCGATGACGCCGAGCGGGATGACCAGCAGCACCGAGACCGGGATCGCCCAGCTCTCGTAGAGCGCGGCCAGGCACAGGAACACGATCAGCACCGAGAGCGCGAGCAGCAGCGAGGCCTGGGAGCCGGCCTGCTTCTCCTGCAACGACTGGCCGGTCCAGGTGTAGCCGAAGCCCTTGGGCAGCTGGCCCATCAGCCGCTCCATCTCGGCGATCGCGTCGCCCGACGTGTAGCCGGCGTTGGGCTCGCCGGTGATGCGGACCGACTGGTAGCCGTTGAAGCCGACGATCTGCTGCGGCCCGACGCTCCATTTCAGGTCGGCGAAGGAGGACATCGGCACCATCGTGCCGGAGGCGTTCTTCACCCCGTAGTTCAGGATGTCGGTCGCCTGCATCCGCTGGAGATCCTCCGACTGGACGATCACGCGCTGCATCTTGCCCCGGTTCGGGAAGTCGTTGGTGTAGACCGAGCCGAGGTTGACCTGGATCGTCGCGTTGATGTCCTCGAACTTCACCCCGAGCGCAGCGGCCTTCTCGCGGTCGATGACGAGCTCGGCCTCGGGCGCCGGCGGCAGGCCCTCGATCTTCATCTTCTGCAGCACCGGGCTCTGCATCGCGAGCTTCAGGAGCTGTTCCTGCGCGGCGAGCAGCGCCGAGTAGCCCTTCTGCGCCCGGTCCTGGAGGCGGAACGAGAAGCCGGCGGCGTTGCCGAGGTTGTCCACCGGCGGCGGCTCCTGCGCGTCGACGATCGCGTCGCGATAGCCGGAGAGCGCCTTGTTGGTTCCGGCCACGAGCGCCGAGGCCGCGTTCGCCGCGTCGCGCTCGCCCCAGGGCTTCAGCGTCACGAAGGCCTGGCTGGTGTTCGAGCCCTGGCCGGAGAACGAGAAGCCGTTCAGCATCGTCACCGTGGCGACGCCGGGCTGGGCCAGCAGATGCTCCTCGACCTTGCGCACGGCGGCCTGCGTCCGGTTGAACGAGGCGCCGGGCGGGGTCTGGATGTCGACGGTGAAGAAGCCCTGGTCCTCCAGCGGCAGGAAGCCCTCGGGCAGCCGCGCGAAGGCGAAGGCGACGCCGGCGACGAGCGCGAGGTAGACGATCATCACCCGGCCGGACTTCTTGATGAACCACGCGGTGCCGCGGCCGTAGCGCTTGGTCTCGCGGTCGACGATGCGGTTGAACCAGCCGAACACGCCGCCCTTGGAATGGCCATGGCCCTTCGCGACCGGCTTCAGCAGTGTCGCGCACAGGGCGGGGGTGAGCGAGAGCGCGAGCACCGCCGAGAAGGCGATCGAGGTCACCATCGCGATCGAGAACTGGCGGTAGATGATGCCGACCGAGCCGGGAAAGAACGCCATCGGGATGAACACCGCGATCAGCACCAGGGTGATGCCGATGATCGCCCCGGTGATCTGGTCCATCGCCTTCTTGGTCGCGTCCTTCGGCGACAGGCCCTCCTCGGTCATGATGCGCTCGACGTTCTCGACCACGACGATGGCGTCGTCGACGAGGATGCCGATGGCCAGCACCATGCCGAACATCGTCAGCACGTTGATGGAGAAGCCCGCGAGCAGCATCGTGCAGCAGGTGCCCATCAGGGCGATCGGCACGACGATGGTCGGGATCAGGGTGTAGCGGATGTTCTGCAGGAACAGGAACATCACCACGAAGACGAGCACCACCGCCTCGACGAGGGTGTGCAGCACCTTCTCGATCGAGGCCTTCACCGCGGGGGTAATGTCGTAGGGGATGTCCCACTTCAGGCCCGGCGGAAAGAACTGCGACAGCTCCTCCATCTTCTTGCGGATGGCGCCCGCCGTCTCCAGGGCGTTGCCGTCGGGCGCCAGCGTCACCGAGATGCCCGCGGCCTGGCCGCCGTTGAGGCGGGTCGTGAACTGGTAGGCGTCGCCGCCGAGCTCGATCCGCGCGACGTCGCGCAGGCGCACGTTCGAGCCGTCCGAGTTGGCGCGCAGCACGATCGCGCCGAAGTCGTCGACCGAGGCGAGCTGGCCCTTGACGATGATCGGCGCGGTGATCGCCTGGCTGTACGGGCTCGGCTGCGCGCCGACGGCGCCGGACGCCACCTGGATGTTCTGGTTGCGGATCGCGTCCGTCACGTTCTCGGCGGTGAGCGAGAGCCCGCGCAGCTTGTCCGGGTCGACCCAGATGCGAAGGCTGCGCTCGGTCGAGTACAGCGTCGCGCGCCCGACCCCGGGAATGCGGCGGATCTCGTTGATGACGTTGCGGATGAGGAAGTCGCCGAGCCCGATCTCGTCCATCTTCCCGTCGGTCGAGACCAGGGTGATGATGTTGAGGGTGGCGGCCGACGCCTCCTCGACCAGGATGCCCTGCTGGCGGACTTCGGCCGGGAGGCGCGCCTCGACGCGCTTGAGGCGGTTCTGCACCTCGACCGAGGCCAGCGCCGGGTCGGTGCCGGGCTGGAAGGTGGCGGTGATGTTGACGGCGCCGAACGAGTCGCTCGTCGACTCGAAGCTCATGATGTTGGCCGCGCCGTTCAGCTCGTCCTCGATCAGCCGGGTCGTGCCGGTGTAGAGGCTCTCCACCGAGGCGCCGGGATAGGCGGTCGACAGGGCGATCGCCGGCGGCGCGATCACCGGATACTGCGCCACCGGCAGCAGCGGCAGCGCGAGCGCGCCGCCGAGGATGATGAACAGCGCGACGACCCAGGCGAAGACCGGCCGGTCGATGAAGAAGCGTGCCATGGATGTTCCGGATCAGCCTGTCGGGTGGTCGGTCGTCGGCGCGTCGTGATCAGCGCAACTTGCTCAGCGCGTCTTGGCGGCGGCCTCGGCCTTGCCGTCCGAAGCCTTGCCGTCCGAAGTCTTGCCGTCCGAAGTCTTGCCGTCCAAAGCCTTGCCGTCCGAAGCCTTGATCGCGCCGGCCTTCGCCGCGCTCGCCTTGGCTTCGGCGGCCCGGGCCTCGGCGGCCTTGGCCTCGGCCATCTTGGCTTCTGCGACCTTGGCCTCCGCTTCGGCGACCTCGTCGACGTCGTGCGGCATGGCCTCGGCGGTCTCGTGCGGCGGCGTCTTGTCCACCGGCTTCACCTGCTGGCCGGCGACGATCTTCTGGAAGCCCTCGATCACCACCCGCTCGCCGGCCTTGAGGCCGTCGCGGATCAGCCAGTTGGTGCCGACCACCGGGCCGACCTCGACCGGCTGGAGCATGACCTTGTCGTCCGCCTTGACGACCCAGACCTCGGCCTTGCCGTCGTTGGTGCGCTGGATCGCCTGCTGCGGCACCGCGATCGCATCGGAATCGATGCCCTGCTTGATCCGGGCGCGCACGTACATGCCGGGGAACAGCTCGTCGTGCGGGTTGGGGATCTGCACGCGCAGCGTCACCTGGCCGGTGCTCGGGTCGGCGGTGACGTCCGAGAACAGGAGCCGGCCCGCCATCGGGTAGAGGGCGCCGTCGTCCATGATCAGGTGGACGTTGGCGGAATCGCGCTCCAGCCGCGAGAGCTCGCCGCTGGCCAGATCGCGCCGGAGCTTGTTCAGCTCGCCGACCGACTGGGTGATGTCGACGTAGATCGGGTCGAGCTGCTGGATCGTGGCGAGCACGCCGGTGGTGCCGGATTCGATCAGGGTGCCCTCGGTGAGCAGCGCCCGGCCGATGCGGCCCGAGATCGGCGCGCGCACATCCGTCCAGTCGAGGTTGAGCTTGGCCCGGTCGCGGGTCGCCCGGGCGCCGGCGACCTCGGCCTCCGCCTGCTTCTTGCCGGCGAAGGCGGTGTCGTACTGGGCCTGGCTCGCCGACTGGCGGGTGAGCAGCGTCTCGAGGCGCTCGGCCTGCTGGTTGGCGAGGACCAGGGCCGCCTCCTGACGCGCCAGCGCGGCCTCGGCGCTCATCAGATCGACCTGATACGGTGCCGGGTCGATCTTGTAGAGGACGTCGCCCTCCTTGACCTGGCTGCCCTGCTCGAACAGCCGCTTCACCACGAGGCCGGAGACGCGGGACCGCACCTCGGCGATCCGCATCGGCGCGACGCGGCCGGGCAGGTCGCGGACGTAGGGGATCGCCTGGGGCGCCACCGTGACGATGCTGACCTCCGGCGGCGGAGGCGGGACCGGGGCCGAGGCCTGCTTCTGGTTGCAGGCGGAGAGCGCGACGAGAAACACCCCGAAACCGAGCGAGGCAGGGCGCATCCGGCGGGCGGACAGGGAGAAGGTCAAGGTCGGGTCGCTCCTGCGAAACGCATCTCGGGGAAGGCCGAGGCGAGGCTCGGCCGTCCGGTGTGTGTCGGTGGCGCGTGGTGCCGGATCGTTCGGCAACGGTCGCCCGCTCGAGGGGTCGGGGCAACCGCGAGGACAGCGCGAGACCCCCGCTTTCGCAGGACATCTTGGCGATCCCGCGACGACGGGCGGAAAGTCCGCGCCGTCGGCCCTTCAGGCGAGCCGGGGCGGGCGGTCGGGCGGTGCGGAAGCCCGGGCGCGCACGACGGCGCGGCCGCGTGGAACGAAGGCGGATCCGGACAGGCATCGGAGGAGGTGCGGCAGCGGATCGGCGGAGGCCGAGCGTCCGGCCCAATCGTCGGCCTCGACCGCGTGCGGCGCGACCATGTCGACCGAAGCGTCGGCGGCGTCGGCCAGGACCGACCGGGGAGCCGTCAGCGTCGAGCCGCTGCCCGAGACGGCGGCACCGGCCTCCCGAGGGAGACCGACGACGAGCAGCAGCACGCCGACCACGAGAGCGACGAGCACCCGCAGCATCGTGGCACGAGCGGCCACGCGGGCCGGCGCAGCGATTTCGGAGGGGCATGTCACGGCTCCCATAAAGGCTCTGCCCCATCGCGGCACAACCGGCTGCGACATCTTGTCGAGAGGGTCTGCGAGAAATCCGGGAACCAATCGCCCTCCGCCTCCGGCCGGGTGGAGGGCTTTCCGGGTCGGCAGGCCGCGATCCGCCCGCAGGAAGTGTTGCGGCGATCCCACAGGCGGCGCGTTCCGGGCCCCCGACGCATCCGACGTCCGCCGCTTGCCGCAATGCCCGCCTATCCGGCAGCGGACCGAACGAACCACCGGAGGACCTGCATGACACGCCGCATCGCCACACTCTGCCTCGCTGCCGGGCTCGCGCTCGGCGCCGGCGCGGCGCACGCGAACCCGTTCGATGCCGGGCCGATCGCCGACTTCATGAACATCTTCCGCACCCAGGCGATCCCGCGCGAGACCATCGCCTGGAAGGGCAAGGAGAAGCCCGGCACCATCGTCGTCTCGACGAGCCAGCGCCGGCTCTTCTACGTGCTCGGCGGCGGCGAAGCGGTGCGCTACGGCGTGGGCGTCGGGCGCGAGGGCTTCTCGTGGTCGGGCGAGAAGAGCGTCACGATGAAGAAGGAATGGCCGTCGTGGCGGCCGCCGTCGCAGATGCTCGCCCGCCGCCCGGATCTGCCCCGCTTCATGGCCGGCGGCCAGGACAACCCGCTCGGGGCCCGGGCGATGTATCTCGGCTCGTCGCTCTATCGCATCCACGGCTCCAACGAGCCCGAGACCATGGGCGCCGCCGTCTCTTCCGGCTGCATCCGGATGACCAACAAGGACGTGGTCGACCTCTACGATCGCGTCCGCGTCGGCACCAAGGTGATCGTTCGCAACTGATGGTTGATGGCGGCGGGATGGGGCGCCGGTCTTCGTCCCGCCGTTACGAAGGGCTTCGCCTGGGCAGCCGTCGCCTCGATCGACAAAATTACAATTCAAGATTGTAATTTTAAGTCTTTGACAGCGTTTGCCGTGAAATCCTGCCGTCCGCGCCCGATCGGGCGTCCGGGACGGTTTCGCATGGCGGATGATCGAGCAGGCTCAGCGGCGATGCGCGACGCGCGGACGGCGTCGGTCGAGGCGTCGCTGCAGGGCCTGATCGACCTGGCCGCGGACCTTCTCGAGGCGCCGATCGCCGCCATCCTCGGCGCCGGGGCGCCGATCGGGCCGCGAGCGGAGGAAGCGAACGCGCTCGCGCCCTTCCGCGACCGTGCGATCGCCCGGGGCGACGTCCTCGTCGTCCCCGACGCGGCGATCGATCCGCAGTTCCATGCCGGCTCCGCCGGCCGCGGCGCGATCCGCTTCTTCGCCGGCGCGCCGCTGATCGACCGCGACGGCACCTGCCTCGGCGTGCTGTGCGTCGCCGACCCGGCGCCGCGGCCGCCCCTGGCCGACCGCACGCGCCGGCGGCTGGCGCGGCTGTCCGACCTCGCCGTCGCGGTGCTGGCGCAGGGGCGGCGGACGATGGCGCAGCGGGACGCGGAAGGGTTCGTCGCCGCCACGAGCTCGGCGCTGATCACCACCGACGCGACCGGCCGGATCACCTTCGCCAACCCCGCCTGCGAGACGCTGCTCGGCTACCCCGCCGGTGCCCTGGCCGGGCGCGACGTGGCCTCGATCGTGCCGCTGCGCCTGCGCGGGCACCACGTCGCCGGCATGGGCGCGCTCACCGCCGGCGGCCCGCCCAAGCTCGCCGGCCGTTCCGTCGAGGTGACGGCTCTGCGCGCCGACGGCAGCGAGGTGCCGATCGAGCTGTCGCTCTGCGCTTGGGGGGAGGGCGCCGCGATGGGCGTCGGCGCGGTGATGCGCGACATCTCGGAGCGCCGCCGCCGCAACGCGCGCCTGCTCCGGCTCGCCCACGAGGACCCCGGCACCGGCCTGCCGAACCGGGTCCGCCTGTCCGGAGAGATCGATGCGCGCCTCGCCGCACGCCGACCGGTCGGGCTGCTGACCCTCGGGGTCGACGGCCTGCGGGCGGTGACCGACGGGTTCGGCTCGGGCATCGGGGCGGCCTTGCTGGAGGCGCTGGTGGTGCGGCTGGCCGGACGCCTGCCGCCGGGGGCGCTCCTGGCCCGCCTCGGCGAGGACGAGCTCGCCGTGCTGCTGGCCGCGACCGAGGCGCCCGGCGAGGCGGATCTCGAGGCCGGCACCGAAGCCTGCGCCGAAGCCCTGTTCGCCGCGCTCGCCGAGCCCGTCACCGTCGGCCACCACGTCCTGCATGTCGGCGCGCGGATCGGCGCCGCGCAGGCGCCGCGCGACGGGGCCGACGCGGCCGAACTGATGGCGGCGGCCAACCTCGCCCTCGAGCGCGCCCGCCACATGGGCCCGCGCGGCTACCGCGCCTTCACCCCCGCGATGCGGGATGCGGCCAAGGCCCGGCGCGACCTGCAGGATGCGCTCCTCGACGGCCTCGCCGCCGGCGAGGTCGCCCTGCACTACCAGCCGCAGATCGAGCTCGCGACCGGGCGCCTGCGCGGCGTCGAGGCCCTGATCCGCTGGAACCACCCGACCCGCGGGCTGCTCGCGCCGGCCGAGTTCCTGCCGGCGATCGAGGCGAGCACCCTGGCGACCCGCTTCGGCCAGTGGTGCCTCGACGAGGCCTGCCGCCAGGCGGCCGCGTGGCGCAAGGCCGGCCTGCCGCGGATCGGCGTGGCGGTGAACCTGTTCGACGCGCAGATCCGCGCCGGCACCCTGGCCGAGGTGGTGATCCAGGCCCTGGCGCGGCACCGGCTGCCGCCGGAGATCCTGGAGCTGGAGGTGACGGAGATGATCGCGCTGGCCGACGCACCCGCCACGCTGGAGCCGCTGCGGCGCCTGCGGGCCCTCGGCGTCGGCATCGCGCTCGACGATTTCGGCACCGGCTACGCCTCGCTCTCCACCCTCAAGAGCTTCCCGCTCACCAAGCTGAAGATCGACCGCGGCTTCGTCCGCGACGTGCTCCACGACGCCCACGACGCGACCATCGTGAAGGCGGTGCTCGACATCGGCCGCAGCCTCGACCTGATCGTCATCGCCGAGGGGATCGAGACGCCGGAGCAGGAGGCGGCGCTGATGGGCATGGGCTGCCGCTACGCGCAAGGGTACCGCTACGGCCGGCCGGTGCCGGGCGATCTCCTGGGACGTCGCCTCGCCGAGCCCGTTCCCGCCAAAGCCTTCTCCCGCAGCGCCTGAAGCCGGTGCGGGACGCGCCCGGGGCGGGCCGTCACTTCGGCATGAAGGCCCAGTAGTCGAGGTCGAGGATGACGCTCGGGTGGTAGCCGTCGCCCTCGCGGCCGGGATGCGCGGCGCAGGGCTGGTTCTTGGTGGCGACCGTGCGCAGCCGCAGCAGGCCGACGTCGCCGCGACCGGTCTCGGCCGTGTCGAGCACCTCGCTCCAGGCGTAGACCGTGTCCCCGGCAAACAGCGGCGCCACGTGCCGGCCGGCGTTGATGCCCGCGATGGCGAAGGCGTTGGCGAGCCCGTTGAAGCTCAGGGCGCGGGCCAGCGAGATCACGTGGCCGCCGTAGATCAGGCGCCGGCCGAAGCGGGTCTCCTTGCCGCTCAGCGCGTCGAAATGCACCTTGGCCGTGTTCTGGTAGAGGCGCGTCGCGATCTGGTGCTCGGCCTCCTCGACGGTCATGCCGTCGACGTGGTCGATCTTCTCGCCGACCGCGTAATCGGAGAACCGATGCGGGCTGCCGGCGAGGTCGAGATCGTAGGCCGAGACGTCGAGCGGGGGCAGGGCGCCTGCGAGGTCGGCCGGGTCGACCACCTTGGCGAAGCTCGGCACGTGCTCCTCGGCGACCGCGGCTTGCGGGTCGCGCTTGCGCACCAGCACCCAGCGGCAATAGCTCAGCACGGTCTCGCCCTTGGCGTCCGAGCCGGTCGAGCGCACGTAGACGACGCCGGTCTGGCGGTTCGAGCTCTCCTTGAGGCCGATCACCTCGGAGACGGTGGACAGGGTCTCGCCCGGATAGACCGGACGGCGGAACCCGCCCTCGGCGTAGCCGAGGTTGGCCAGCGCGTTGAGCGAGATGTCCGGTACGGTCTTGCCGAACACCACGTGGAAGGTGAGCAGGTCGTCGAGCGGGCTGCGCGGGTAGCCGATGCCTTGCGCGAACGCGTCCGACGACTGCACCGCGAAGCGCGGGCCGTAGAGGGCGGTGTAGAGCGCGACGTCGCCGGTGGTGACCGTGCGGGGCGTGGCGTGGCGGATGGTCTCGCCGAGGCGGTAATCCTCGAAGAAGCGGCCGGGATTGGTCTTCATGGGGCTCGGGGATCTCCGCGTCCGGGCGCGACGGTTTCGAGGACGGTGTGCGGCGGGTCGGCCGCCGGCGCGCGGGTCCCACGATCCTGAGGATCGCGGGACCGGCCGTCAGCGGGCGTAGACGTAGGGGTCGGCCGGCACGAACTCGTGCAGCAGGCGGCTCACGAACAGCAGCAGCAGGATCAGGATGATCGGCGAGATGTCGACGCCGCCGAGGTTCGGCAACAGGTTGCGGATCGGGCGCAGCACCGGCTCGGTGATCCGGTAGAGCACCTCGCCGATCTGCGAGACGATCGGGTTGCGCACGTTCACCACGTTGAAGGCGACGAGCCAGCTTAGGATCGCGCTGGCGATGAGGACGTAGATGAAGAGCTGGACGACGGTGTCGAAGAGCCAGATCAAGGAATTCATGCGCGAAACACGTGTCCTCGTGCGCCCGCGCGGGACGCCGGAACGGCGACGCGACGGCAGCGGGAATCGGGAATTGACAGTTCGATCGGCGCAAGCCTAAAAGGCCGGCGCCTTGGACGGGGCTGTAGCTCAGATGGGAGAGCGCCGCAATCGCACTGCGGAGGTCAGCGGTTCGATCCCGCTCAGCTCCACCAGGCTTTCCTGGTGGTCGATCGTCAGGTGAGGTCCGGCCGCGATAACGCTGCCGCGACAACGGGTTGAGGCCCGCCATCAGCATTTCTGCGATCCGGCGGATCGGCGGCGCGCACGCGCTCCGAGCCTGTCGGCCGGCGGCGTTCCCGCCGTCCTGCGAGCCTTCGGTCGACGCAGGGTCTGAAGGCGTCGCGACCGCTCCCGTCACGGGCCGCCGAAGCGTGCGGGCGGGACCGAAGCCCGATCCTCGCGCCGCGCTCTACGGCGCGGTCCGGCCGATCACGGCGCGCAGCGGATCGCCCGGGCCGCCTTCCGGCAGGACGACACGGGTTTCGACGGTCGGGAAGCCGGCCTGGCGGAGATAGAGATCGATCAGCCGCGCCTGATCGTCGCCGC
Source organism: Methylobacterium sp. E-041 (assembly GCF_022829665.1). NCBI lineage: Bacteria > Pseudomonadati > Pseudomonadota > Alphaproteobacteria > Hyphomicrobiales > Methylobacteriaceae > Methylobacterium > Methylobacterium sp. E-041. The sequence continues at coordinate 18,267 of NZ_JAKSYQ010000095.1, forward strand.
CGAGCGCCTGCCAGATCGCCACGGCCTTGGTCGAAAAGCAGCGATTCGAGAAGGTGATGATCACGGGCGCGTCCGGGCGCAGCACCCGCGCGGCCTCGCGCAGCACGGCGACCGGATCCTGCAGGTACTGCACGCCGACGCAGACGAGGACGGCGTCGATGCTGCCCGCCTCCAACGGCAGGGCCGGGTCGCCGTTGAAATCCTGCACGAACGAGGCCGTCAGGCGGGGATTGGCCGCGAGCTCGCGCCCGTTGAGGCCGTGCCCGATCACGGCGGCGTAGGCGATCTCCGGAGGCAGGTGGCTGACCCAGCTCGACATCAGGTCGAGGAGGCGGCCGCCGGCCGGGAGCAGGGCGCGGTAGAGGTCCGTCACGGCCGCGATCGCCGCGTCGTCGATGTGGGTGACGAACCGGGGCTGGGCGTAGAACAGGGCGTCCGGCGCCTGGTCCCGCTTGCGGAACGCCTCGGGCGGAAGCTGGGGAAGGCTCGTCATGGCGTCACTCCGTTCGGGATCTCGTCGCGCCTCGCGCCGCCATGCGACGGCGCCATGCGCGGTGGCATCCATCGCCCGGGGCGACGAAGGCCGCTTGCGCGAGAGGCGACGCCGTAAGCTCAGATGTCCTGCCGGAGGTGGTCGCCGGGCGGCCGGAAGGGAAGCGCCAGCACCTTGCGTCCCTTCAGATCGTGCACGCTCACCTGCCACTCCGCCCAATCCGTCTGCCCGTCGAGCGTGACCATCAGGGCTTCGGCGACACCGCGCGCCTTGGCGGCCAGCCTGTCCGGCAAGCGGATGTCCTTGCCGACCGTGTCGACGACGCATTCCAGGCCGTTCGTGCAATGGAAACGGTAGCGTGCCATGGCGGTGCAACTCCCTGAGCGACCGGGTCGAATCTCGTTCATGATATGTTCTGAAATCCGTCGAAGGCAAACGGGTTCCGGTGCGAACAGCGTCGCGCGGTCACGACAGGGTGGATAAGCACCCCGACGGCATCGCCCTCGCCGGCGCGCCGGCGCCCCGCTTCCAGGCGACGCTGGTCCCGCGCCCGCATCAGGCCGCGGCCGCCGACGCGATCCTGGCCGCGCGGGCCGCCGGCCGTCCGGGCTTCCTGCTCGGCGACGCGACCGGCCTGGGCAAGACGCTCTCGATCTGGAGCGCGCTCGCGCGAATGCCCGAGGGCGAGGTGCTGATCGTCTGCCCGAAGGGCGCGATGCCGCAGTGGCGTCGCACGATCGCCGGTTCGGGATTGCCGGAGAAGGCGGTGACCCTCGTGAACTACGAGCGCACCAAGTCCCTGATGGCGCCGCCGCCCGCGAGCCCCCGCCGGTCGGCGCGCGCCAGGAACAACGCGCTGGCCAAGAACGGAAGCCTGCGCCGGACCTGGCCCCTCGTCGTGTTCGACGAGAGTCACCGGCTGCGCAATCCCTACAGCCAGCAGAGCCTGGTGTGCCGCCACCTGGCCGACGCGGCGGTGTTCACCGGCTACGTGAGCGCGACGGCCGGGCAGGCGCCCCACGAGCTCTCCTATCTCGGACGCCTCCTCGGCGAGGCGGCCGACGCGCCGACCGCGACCCTCGCCGAGTTCCGGACGCTGATGCAGCGCCTCGGGATCGGCCGGGCCAAGGGCCGTTGGGTGAACTGGTCGTGGACCAGCAATGCGCGCGACTGCGCCGTCATGGCCGACCTGCTCTACACCGGCCCGCGCGCGATCGGGCTGCGGCGGCGCCCGGGCGACATCGCAGGCTGGCCGGAGGTTCAGCGCGCCCTGGCGCCGACGGCCCTGACGGCGGAGGCCCGCCGCCTGTACCAGGCGACGTGGCGCGCGTTCCGCCAGGAATTCGGGTTGCTCGGCGGCAGCCACCGGCGCCCGGCCGGGTGGGCGGCGGATCTGCGCTTCCGGCAGAAGGCGAGCCTGCTGCGCGTGGCGGGAACGTGCGACTTCGCCGAGCTTCTCCTCGGCGCGGGCGAGCAGGTCGCGATCTCCGTGGCGTTCCTCGAGACCGGTGCGGCGCTGCAGGCGGCCCTGGAGCAGCGCGGCTGGCAGGTCGGCACCATCGACGGGCGGCAGGATGCCGAGGCGAACGAGGCGGTGCGCTGGGCCTTCCAGACCGGTCGGCTCGACGCCGTCGTGTTCACGGTGACGGAGTCGATCTCGCTCCATCAGGACGAGCTGCCGGGCGGCGAGCGCACGCGGGCCCTGGTGATCCACGACATGCGCCACAGCGCGATCCAGCTCGCCCAGATCGAGGGACGCTGCCACCGGGACGGGCAGGCGGCGACGATCCACTACGCCTATGCCGAGGGCACGGTCGAGGAGGAGATCACCGCGACCGTGGTCCAGCGCATGGCCGCGATGGGCGCCATGGTGGGCGAGGATACCGGGATGTTCGAGGCGATCGCGCGCCGCCTGGCAGCCGACGGCCCCGGCGCCTGAGGGACCGCCGGGACGCCGCCGACGACGACGCGCCCCACGGGCCGGCGCCGGCTTGATGGTCGCCTGATCTATCGCACATCCGACAAATCAGGCCTCTGTAGGCTCGCTTGACGCCTCGCGACTGTCAAATCGCGGCTACCATTTCGAAAGACCTTGCCCGCGATAGTAAGGCATGACACGCAGACTCACGAGCCGCCAGGACCTGCCCGACGACGTGCAGACCGAGCTCGTCTTCCTGCTGTACTCGTCCCTGCCGCAGGTGGCGATCCTCGCGATCACCGTGTCGGCGGCCAGCCTCGCCTTCGCGCTCGCGACCGGCGGCCTCGTCGAGGCGGCGCTGGGCGCGCTCGCATCCGCCGCCACCCTCTGCCGCGTCGCCTCGATCCGGCGGTTCAAGCGCACGCGGACGCAGGACATGACGTTTCGCGTCGCGCGGGCCTGCGGCCGGACCTTCGGCGCGATGATGGTCGGCACCGGGATCTGCCTCGCCCTGCTCGCGCTGCGCGCCGCAGCGATCGACCGCCTGGACTTCTTCATCCTGTTCTTCGGCATCATCCTCAGCTTCTGCGTCGGCGCGGCGACCCGCTCCTCCGTGATCCCGTGGATCCCGGTGACGACCGCCTACATCATGCTGATCGCCTGCATCGTCGCCCTGACCCGGCGGCCGGAATTCGGCTGCTGGTTCGGAGGCTGGTTCCTGATCCTGATGCTGGTGGCCTACGCCGAAGCCTGCCTGCACCTGGAGGGCACCGTCATCGACAAGATCCTGGCACGGCGCGCCGTCGCCTGGACCGCGGCGCATGACGGCCTGACCGGCCTGCCGAACCGCGCCAGCTTCGGCACGCAGCTCGATCGCGCCTGCCGCCGGCCGGGCGGCACGGGCGAGCCCTGCGCGGTGCTCTACCTCGACCTCGATCGCTTCAAGTCCGTGAACGACACGATGGGCCACGCCGCCGGCGATACGCTCTTGGCTCGGGTCGCGGACCGCCTTCGCCAGGCCATCGAAGGGCAGGCGAGCGCCTATCGTCTCGGCGGCGACGAATTCGCCGTGCTGCTGGAGGTCGACGCGACGCCCGAACGGGCGCGCGCCCTGGCGTCTCGGATCGTCGCGGAGGTCGGCCGCCCCTACCGCCTGTCCGGCGGCAGCGCGGAGATCGGGATCTCCGTCGGCATCGCCCATGCGCCGGAGGTCGGGGCCGATCCGCAGGAGGTCCTGAACCGGGCCGACCGCGCGCTGTATGCCGCCAAGGGCGGCGGGCGCGGGCGGTGGATCGCGGCGGATCATCCCGGGGCGCTCGCCGCCTGAGCCGGCCTTCCGTGCCGTCGGCTTGACCGGCCGGCGGAGGAAGAGGCCTCAGGCGACGGGAAAGGCCGTCGGCTCGGCGATCTCGACCCGGTTGTTGCGGGACCGGTATTCGCGGGCGGCGGTGTAGGCCGGGCGCCGGGCTCGCATGATCGAGCCGAGCGGCCGGTGCGCGGCCAGGCCGGTCCACGGATTGAAGGCCAGGCGGTCCTCGACGGCGGCGCGCATCGCGTCCGACCACGTGTCCTGCGGCGCGGCGGTGATGCGGGCGACGGGGCGATAGGGGCTCTCGTCCTCGGACCACATCGCCGCGGCGTCCTCGACCGGCATCGCCTCGATGTCCGTCGCCAGCTGCACCCGCAGCTCCCAGACGGCCGGGCAGGTGCGGAAGAAGTCCCGGACGGCCTCGCGGATCCCGTCGGGACGGCCGGCGAGGTCGAGGGGCCGCTCCGACAGGGCGACGAGGTCGGAGGAGACCGGCGAAAGCGCCACCTTGCCGAAATACGCGCCATGCAGGAGCGCGGCCTGGGAGAAGAAGCTGTCGCCCAGAAGATGGGTCTTCGCCTGGCCGGCCAGGGTGGTCAGCGTGGCGGACTTGCCCCCGACCATCTCGAGCGCGGCCTCCGCGGTGCGCGTCACGGCCGACACCGCCCGCTTGAGGGGCTCGGCACGCCCGGTGGTCGCGGCCAGCGGCCTGAGCTGCCGCAGGAAGCCCTCGGCGGTGCCGATCTGGAACGCGGGCGAGTTGCCGAGCACGTAGTTCTGGGTGGTCTCGCCCTCGCTGCCCGGCAGGCGCGGGCCGGGAACGCCCAGGACCTTGAGGGCGGCCCCCCGCGGGGTGGACACCCGGTCGTCGAGGATGTCGCCCGGCGTGGTGCTGAACCGCAGGATCGCCTCGTAGCTGGCCGGCGCCGCGAACAAGCCCTGGGCGAGGGCCGGCGGAAGGCCGGGCAGGACCTCGAATCGTGCCTTCAGGTAGCCGTGCGCCTTGGCGTGGACGGCCCGGTGGGCGTAGCCGGTGTCGGCATGCGTCTTCCGCTGGATCGAGAGCATGGCCTCGGTCAGGCCCCGCTGGATCTCGTCCTCGTCCGCCGGGACGGTCTCGAAGGAGGGGTCGAACCGAAGCGGAGGTTGCTGGGTCATGCCCTCAAACGTGGGGCGACTCGCGGAAGTTGCCCGACCGGGCGAGATGCCGCGTCCTCGACCGGGCCGCCTCGGCCCTGGAACGCCGGCCGCCCTCGGTTCGGCCCCGCCCCGATCCGCTCACGGGGCGGGGGAACCCCGGATCTCACCAGCCTGGGCCGAAACGCGACGCGGCCCGGATGCGGGATACCGCAATCGGATTTAAGCGCGCGTAGGATCGGACCATGCCCGGCTGTCCCGTATCGAGACGCCGGGCCGTCTCGGGTCGGGTGGGCGGCCCCCCCGACCGGCGCGTCGGCTTTCGGGGCGGATTGTACCGAAAAGACCGTGCGACGCGGCCGAGCGGGCGTGCGAGTTCGAAGCGTCGAGCGGCGGCGCTCGACGATCGCCCACCGGTCGGAACGACAGGCGAGCGGTCATATTTCCGCCGTCGCGCACCGACTCTGAGAGACCGACCAGACCGTTCCAGATAAAATCGGTGACATGAATCGTCCCCCCGCCCGCGAGACGGAGGCCGCGCGTCTCGGCGCCCTCGATCGCTATCGCATGCTCGATACGCCGCGCGAGCAGGATTTCGACGAGATCGCGGAAGCGGCCGCCGAGCTGTGCGAGGTGCCGATCGGGGTCGTCAACCTGATCGGCGACGGGCGCCAGTTCTTCAAGGCCGAGGTCGGGCTCGGCGTCCGCGAGACGCCGCTGGAGAGCTCGTTCTGCCGGCAGGCGATCCTGCAGGAGGACTTCCTCTACGTCCCCGACGCGCGCCACGACCCGCGCTTCGAGGCCAACCCGCTCGTCGTCGGGGACCCGGGCCTGCGCTTCTACGCCGGCGCCCTGCTCAAGACCGCCGACGGCCATCCCATCGGCACGGTCTGCGTCCTCGATACCAAGCCGCACCAGCTGACCGAGCGCCAGCGCAAGGGCCTCGCCCGCCTCGCGCGCCAGACCATGGCGCAGATGGAGCTGCGCCGGTCGCTGCGGGCGCAGGAGGAGCAGCGCCTCCTGCACGAGCGCATCGTCGACGGCGCCACGGACTACGCCATCGTCGCGACCGACGCGGCGGGCCGCGTGACCCGCTGGAACACGGGCGCCGAGCGCACCCTCGGCTGGACCCAAGCCGAGATGCTGGGCCGGGCGGTGGACGCGTTCTTCACGCCGGACGATCGCGCGAGCGGGCGGCCGGAGATCGAGATGCGGCTCGCGGAAAAGAACGGCAGCGCGCCCGACGAGCGCTGGCACGTGCGCAAGGACGGCAGCCGGTTCTGGGCCTCGGGCAAGATGATGCCCCTCCGGTCGGACGACGGGCGAACCGTCGGATTCCTCAAGATCCTGCGCGACCGGACCCGGGAACGCGACGCCGGTGCGGCGCTGGAGGCGAGCGAGCTGCGCTACCGCTCCCTCGTCGAGGTCAGCCCTCAGGTGGTCTGGTTCGGCGACATCGACGGCAACGTCACCTACTGCAACGCCTACTGGTACGCCTATACCGGACTGCCCGCGAACGAGACCGGGGAGACGAGCTGGATGGGCGTGATCCACCCCGACCACCGCGACGCGACCC